>CAVBMG010000030.1:1092-31932 GCA_963596435.1 Agathobacter sp. | reverse complement strand
TCATTTGCGACAGCTTTAATAGATTATCATGTCTGTCGTTTTTTGTCAAGCACTTCTTAACATAATTTTAAATTATTCTTAAAATCTGTTATGTATCTTCGCTGTGTTCATCAGCGACATTTGCTATAATATCATCATCATCCCTATCTGTCAACAAAAAAATACATTTATTTTAAATATTTTAAAATACTATTCCATTTCTATTACCATATAGTTATTTCTGCCTTTTTCCTTCACCTTATATAGTACATTATCTGCGTTATATACAAAATCAAGAATATCAAGATTATCCTCTACTTTTGCATTTACTGCGCCAAAAGAAATTGTAATCTGCGGAACTATTGGACTATACTGAAACGAAATTCAAGCTTCTCTTATATTATTTAACAGATTCTGTGCGAAGCATTCTATTTCGTCATTTGTCTTGTTGATACCAACTACCAGAAATTCATCTCCGCCGTATCGCGCAATAAAAAACAGATTGGATGCTGTTTTCTGCAATATCTGAGCCACCTTCTGCAGGCATGCATCCCCCTGAAGATGTCCGTACTGGTCGTTGTATTCCTTGAAAAAGTCAATATCAAAGATAGCCATACATAATTTCTGATCATCAGCCTCTGCTATTTTGTACAATTCACGAAATCTTCTTCGGATGCCATATCTGTTATAGATGCCGGTGAGTTCATCTACTTCACTTTCTCTGGATAATTCTCTGTTATTAGCAGTGAGTTTTGCATTTCTGGTCTTCTCATCTTCCAGTCTGCACCTGTTATCAATCGCAGTAATGACAGCCTGCTTCTTCTCCTGTTCCAGTTTCTTTTTCCATGTATAATATTCACGATATGTTTCATTCAGTTTCAGGGAATTACCAGTAGCCTCATATAATTCTATATAGGCTTCACACAGTCTTACCTTATGTTTTATTATATCATTTCTCTCACACACTTCTGACAGGATATGCAGTAACTGCTCGGCTTCTCCTATATGTTTTATTTTCATCAATGCAACAAAAATATCCAGATAGTCTTCAAAGCTTTCCACTTCTTCATAGGCTTCTCTTGGAAGATGCAGCGCCTTTACACAAATATCATATAGAGCCTGTTCATTTCCAATACCAGAATAAATAACGGCGTACGCTGACATAATGCTCACTTCTGATACGCTTGTTTTTTTACCATCATATTGAGTTGTGGCGATATCCATGTATTCTTTTGCCTTTAAATAGTTTTTCTCTTCAATATATTTTCCACTCATATTGATGTAAAACTGGCGTTCATCAAAAACAATGTCTTTATCTTCAATTCCCTTTTTCCTGCTGACCTTTATTCCCTGCTCAAAATACCATGCTGCGCTGGATGCATCTCCTCTATTATGTAGTAATACACCAATATTATTATAGATCAGTCCCTGAAGTACATAGTTCCCATATTGCTCTGCCAACTCCATTGTATAATAAAAGTAATCGAGTGCAAGAAAATCGTCTCCCTGTGTCATATATATAATCGCCGTAATATTATAATTTTTCATCAGCAGATCATCATATCCGTATTCTTTCTGAACTTTTTCACCAATGAGCATATGTTCTATGGATTCTGCCAGTCTCCCCATAGAGAACAGAGTATCTCCCATATAAAGATGTGCATAGGAAATCTCATACCAGTCATTTGTTTCTGCTCCATGCTCCAATATTTCACAGCAGATATCATATGCTCTCTGCGGGTCTTTAAATCTATATTCAATTACCTGTTCACTTTTATCTTCAAAAAAATCTGTCATATCAATCCTCATTTTAAAAAGAGCTCAAAACCAGAAATCCATTCTTAGACGTTTTTTTAATTTCATAAAGCGCATGGTCTGCTGCATGAATATACTCCGAAAGCAGTGTATTTCTTTCCGGTACTACATTAACAGCACCTATTGATACTGTAACGTACTCAGAAACTGTGGATCTTCTGTTCTTTATTGCTTTTTGTTTGAGTTTTTCTCTTATGCGGCAAATAATCTGCTCTACTTCTTCTGAATTTCTCTGTGCTATCGCAATCAGAAATTCATCACCGCCATATCTGCCTACAATTCCAGCCTTCGAGACGCTCTCCTCCAGTATCTGCGCTATCGTCTGAAGAATGTTGTCTCCTGCCGGATGTCCGTATGTATCGTTATATTCTTTGAAATAATCTACATCTACTATTGCTATGGAAAAAGACTTTTGCAGTTGTTGTGTTTCTTTGAATTTCACTCCAACATGTCTCTTGATGCCTCTTCGGTTATAAATCTTCGTCAGCTCGTCCTGCTCACTTTGACTGACCAGCATAATCTTCCGAGCTTCAATATCTGCCCGTTTATTAATTTCTTTTTGCAATTCAATTCTTTTTTTCAGCCTTTTGACTTCTGTCTGCTTGCGGTTCTCACTCTGCTGTACATCTTTTTTATAATACATTTCATAAGCTCTGCCGGCTTTTTGTGAATCACCAAGTTTCTCATATATTTGAATCTCATATTCTGCAAGCATTACCCATTTCCCTGGAATATTCATGCCACGAAGTACGACTTCTGCCTTCTGCGCAATCTTCTCTGCTTCTTCATATTCCTCTAACAATAGCAATGTCTCTATGATATCAAAATAATAAGAAATCCTCTGAAACTGATTATCATCCTTTTCAATCTGTTCCAATACAATCTTCAAATATTTGAGCGATTCTTCTTTATTCCGTTTCTGCTGGTAGTATGCCGCATACATGATAAGCAGCTCTGTATCATCCAGATGTTCTTCCAAATTATCTACCTGCTGTAGAATCTCCATTGCACGGTCCGGCTGCCTACGTTGCAGCTCAATCCCTGCCAATTCCCTGCTGTATACATAGTCATTAAACGCAACACGCGTCTTGTTTTCACTGGCTTTTTGCACAATATCATATGCCATACGCAAAGTCTCTATTGCCTTATCATATGCCTGAAATTTCCGATAAAGAAATGCTATATTTGCAAACAGCGCTCCACACATCATGTTGTCATTCATTCTGGTGGCTAACTTGATTCCTTTGAAATAGTAATCAAGTGCTCCCTGTTCATCATCGGTATGTGTATATATAATTCCAATGAGATTATATAACGTCAGTGAAAGTTCTTCATAGTTATTCTTGAGCGTAATATCCAGCGCTTTTTTACATTCCTGAATCGCACTGTCAAGTAATCCCATGGAAGATAAAGCATCCGCCAGATACGTTCTTGCAAATGCTTCTTCATAATGGTCTTCACATTGTGAAAGCAAAGTAAAACATAATTCTCTTTCCTGTTCGGGTGACTCATGTCTGACAGTCAAAATCTGTTTCATTATTTCATTTTGAGTCAACATATCCAGCTCCTCACTTCCGTTTTCATTTTCCCTATGTATACAATCTTATATATTATATCAAAACAAAACTGACTTAACAATCAGACAGCTTCTTAATTTTACAAAAAGCCGAAATACAGATTGCTCCATATCCCGGCTTCATTGACGCGTAAATTGTATTCAAACAGTGCTATATCTTACTCATCCCAGTTATGATATACTGCCTGTACATCATCATCTTCATCAAGAAGATCAAGAATTCTGTTGATGCATTTAATTGCATTCTCATCAGTTAAAGATACATAAGTCTGAGGTATCATGGTAACTTCTGCACTTGCCATAGCAATATTGTTATCAGACAGTGCCTTGTATACAGCATCAAAATCTGCTGGTGCTGTTAAGATTTCAAAACTGTCTTCCTCTTCAGAGAAATCTTCTGCTCCTGCATCTAATGCGATCATCATAAGATCATCTGCAGTCATATCACACTCTTCTTTATCAATAATGATCTGTCCCTTTTCATCGAACATAAAGGAAACACATCCCTGAGTACCAATGCTTCCATTGCCCTTAGTAAATGCACTTCTGACATTAGCTGCAGTTCTGTTCTTATTATCTGTAAGTGCTTCTACAATGACAGCGATACCGTTAGGTCCATATCCTTCATATGTAACATGTTCGTAATTTACTGCATTGCCATCACCAGCAGCCTTCTTAATACCTCTTTCGATTGTATCATTAGGCATGTTGTTTGCCTTTGCCTTGGCAATAACCTGTGCAAGCTTGAAGTTGTTATTTGGATCTGGTCCGCCTTCTTTTACTGCAACGGCAATTTCACGTCCGATAATGGTAAATACCTTACCCTTAGCAGCGTCGTTCTTCTCTTTCTTATGCTTAATGTTTGCAAATTTTGAATGTCCTGACATTTCTATTCTCCTACCTTTTCCTTTTTAAATAAATTTACATTTTCATCTGTAGTGGTCTGTTTCTTCTCTGCTTCCGGCAATTTTGTCACAAGCACTGACTGAATTACATTCTTCTCTACTTTAAGTATCTTGAATCTATAGCCACAAGCGCTGACCTCTGTGTTCTCATGTTCATCCGGTATTCTGTCAAGCTTGGAAATCAGATAACCGTTCAGTGTATCAAACTCCGTCTCGCCAAAATCAATACCAAAACGTTCTTCCAGATCTTCCAGTTTGGTCATACCCTCAATCACATATTCGTTATTGCCTTTTTCCCTGATATGATTCTCATCTGTATCATACTCGTCCATAATATTACCGACAATCTCCTCAAGGATGTCTTCCATTGTTACCAGACCAGAGGTTTGTCCATATTCATCCATGACAATGACCATCTGGTTCTTCTGTGACTGCATACTCTTGAATAAATCGTCAATATTTTTGGTTTCAGGTACAAATACCGCCTTTCTGACCAGTCCCTGAACTTTACCGATAGGTCTGTTCAGGCTTTCATCAGAAGTGTGAAGGCGCATGGCATCCTTCAGATACAGAACACCGATGATATGATCCAGATTCTCTTCATACACAGGATAACGGCTGTTGCTTTCCTGCAACATCTGAACCAGGGCATCTTTAAAAAGCATCTCGCTGTCAAGGGCAATGATACTGTTGCGGTGCGTCATAATGTCGCTCGCCTTCTTATCACCAAATTCAAATATATTGGTGATCATCTCAGCCTCGCTGGCTTCCAGGACGCCCTGCTCATGTCCTTCATTCACCATGGAGATAATCTCTTCTTCGGTTACATCTGACTGTTCGTCTGTCGTACGCAACCCCATAACTCTTAATAAGGCATTGGTTGATACTGCAACAATTCCTGTAAGAGGATACAGCACAGTCTTCAATCTGCCTATATGTCCAATGAATATGTAAGCCCAGGCATCAGGATACTTCTGTGCCAGCTTTCTTGGCAACAGTGTACCGAAAGTAAGCATGACATACATCAGACAGAAAGTTGCTGCAAAAACTGCAATGATATGTATTCCTGCATCTGATATCTGATGCAGAAAGGATAACTTATTAAGCCATCCGGTAAAACAGTTGATCCATATCGGTAAATAAAAGCAGCCCATGACCAGATCGATCAATGTAGTGATCATCTGAATGGAATTCACATAAATTGTAGAGTGCTGAACTATTTCGAGAAGCGCAATAGATTTTTTGTCATTTTCTTCCTGCGCACGACGTTCAATCTCCTTCTCATTCATGAGATAAATTGCTTTACTAAAACCATACAGAATCGCTTCTATGAGCAATAACGCAAAAAACAAAACTATGGTACAGGCCGCAGCCCCGCCATCATCCATGTATTTCACTCCTTTTTAAATCCATAATAATTTAATATAGCATTACTCACAGAATCCGTCAACATATCCTTTCAACTATTTATGTAAGTTCAAGGGATATTTCCAGTGCACGGTTCACTTTTTCCATGGTAATCGTATCAAGATGACATACTTTATCTTTCAGTCTTTTCTTATCTATGGTTCTTAACTGTTCCAGTAAAATCACAGAATCCTTGACCATATCATAATTACCTGCGTTCAATTCTATGTGTGTAGGCAGATTTGCCTTATTTAATCTGGAAGTGATCGCTGCGCAGATTACAGTAGGGCTATGACGATTTCCTACATCATTCTGTATGATCAGAACCGGACGGACTCCTCCCTGTTCTGAGCCGACTACCGGGCGCAAATCTGCATAATAGATATCTCCACGTCTCATATATACACCTCATTTTCAAGTATGACTTACTGCATATCTCTAGTCTTACCTGTAAGGTGTATCTTTATACAAAATCTTTCTATTCGTTAATTAATGTATCATCAATTTTGTAGATACGCGGGATTCTCTTGCCCAGGTCACAGGCAAGCTCATAATTGAATCTTCCTGACAATTCTCCCAGTTCTTCCATTGTAATCGTCTCATCGCCATCTCTGCCTATCAGCGTTACAACATCTCCAACGCATATCTCACCCTGTATATCTGTCACGTCAATCATAAACTGATCCATGCACACTCTGCCAAGGATCTTTGCTTTCTGTCCTTTGATCAGTACGTATCCAATATTAGAGAGACTTCTGGGATAACCATCACCGTATCCAATGCAAACTGTTGCTACTCTGGTATCTCTGGATGTTGTAAATGTACCACCGTAGCTTATCTCCTGTCCTGTCGGTACAGTCTTTACATAAACAACTCTCGTCTTCAGGCTCAATACCGGATACAGATCAATCTGATGATCCTTCTGTACAGAAGCAGATGGCCACAAGCCATATAAAATAATGCCGGCTCTGACTGCATCCATATGCATCTGTGGCATTTCTACAATACTGGCACTATTCGCACAGTGTTTCATTGGAATATGAAGCTTCAGCTCAGATTCTATTTTTTCTGTAAAGTCACAGAAATCTTCATACTGCTTACGGGTTTTAGATCTGTCTTTTTCATCTGCTGTCGCAAAATGTGTAAAAATACCTTCTATTTCAATACCAGGAAGCTTGCTTAACCTGTCTACAAAGGCAATTCCTTCTGCGTCCGGTCTGATACCTATTCTTGTCATTCCTGTATCTACTTTAACGTGAACCTTACATACTTTGCCCATTTCTACAGCCTTATCAGAAAGCATCTGCGCAACATCATCCATGAAAACAGCCATTCTGACATCCTCGTTGATTAATTTCTCATAGCTGTATGGGAAAGTATAACCCAATATCAGAATTGGTTTTCTGATTGCATGTTCTCTTAAAGAAAAGGCTTCTTCTGCGGTTGCTACTGCATACCCCCAGACCTGTTGATCTGGTTCTAATACTCTGGCGATCTGCGCAGCTCCATGACCATATCCATCTGTCTTAATCACTGCAACCACCTGTGCATTTTTATCTATTCTGCTCTTAATACTCTCCATATTCTTAATGATTGCATCTAAATCTATCTCTGCCCAGACTCTGTCATAATGTATCATGAGTTGTCTGCCTCCTTATATTCCTCTGTCAAATATTTCAGGGACCAAATAATGTCCTGTGACATTATATAATACGCCGAACTCCGCTCTTTTGCAATATCTCCTGCCAAACCGTGTATAAAAGTACCCATAACTGCCGCTTCATAACTGTCCATCTTCTGTGCCAGCAATCCGGCTATCATACCTGTGAGAACATCTCCTGAGCCGGCTGTAGCCATGCCATCATTACCACTGGTATTCAAATAAGTCATTTTAAGCTTTCTGGTAACTATTGTTCTTGCATCTTTGCATACCAAAGTCACATCATATTTCTGTGTAAATGAGCGGCAATATTTCAGAATATTCTGTGATATCTCTGATACCGGATGTTGCAATAGCCTTGCAAATTCTCCCAAATGGGGAGTCAGGATGATTTCTCTTCTTACAGGATTACGACCATGCTCCAGCATCTGCAGCAAATCCTGCTTCTGTGCCAGAATATTCAGGGCATCAGCATCAATTACCATCGGTTTCTCACTATGTTCCAGTACATAGGAAAGAATTGTTCCAGCCTTTGCAGAAGTGGATAATCCAGGACCTATGGCAATCACATCTGCCCAGCTAATGCCTTTTTGCAATCTGTCTGTTTCTTCCTCTGATAAGCCTTCCTGTTCATCATCTGCATACGTATCAATGATTGCTTCCGGCAATTTACGAAGCAGACTCTCCCTGTTATCCCATGCCGTATATATTCTCACCATACCGGAGCCTATACGAAATGCACTGGTAGAAGCAAGTTGACAGGCACCGCCCATATTTTTTGACCCTGCTATCATCAGGACTTTACCAAAGGTTCCTTTATTTCCGCCATGATTTCGCTTGGGAAATCTCAGGTCAGATTTCGTAAAAGTTACAATGCCCTTCTTCGTATTCTCCACCAGTTTGTCCGGTATTCCAATAGGAACGCAGATCAATTCGCCTGTGTAGTCTGTCCCCGGATACAACAGCTGTCCAAGCTTGCGGTATCCATACGTAACAGTTATATCAGCTTCTATCGCACATCCCATGACCCTTCCGCTGTCCGTGTGGATTCCTGATGGCATATCTGCCGATACCACTATGGCATGTGATTCATTGATACCTTCTATAACCTCTTTATACTTTCCTTCTATTTCTCTGGATATGCCAATCCCGAATATAGCATCTACTATTACGTCATAGAGATAATTATCCATGCCATAATGAATGGGAATATCCAGCATACGGGCTGCGCGTATCTGCATCCTGGTCTGCTCTGTACACTTTGCCTCTTCTCCCATAAGATGTATCTGTACTGATACGCCTGATTCCTGAAGGATTCTGGCTATTGCAATTCCATCTCCTCCATTGTTGCCACTGCCAGCCACAATTCCCACACTGATATCCGTTCCATATCTTCCAGTGATAATTCTGGCAGTCTCCAGTGCCACACGCTCCATCAGCACCAGAGAAGGAATTCCATATTCTGTAGTGGTCTGTTCATCACATTGTTTCATTTCTGCTGCTGTCAATACATATTCCATGCCGTTCCCCCGCTCTGCTCATTCTATCCATTTTCTCAAAGTATACCATAAAAGTCACAAAAAAACACCCAGTCAAGTGGGTGTTCCTTTATCTTTCTCCGTATTCTGTGAATCTGCGGCTTGCGCAGTATCTTTATCCTTATTCAAAACGTTCTTAGGGTTATATTTCAGATCAAACATTTCAATGACATCCGGTCCGAAAATATCATGCATATAAGAATATAATTCATCATTCCATATTTCTTTCTGCTGTTTCAAAAGCACCTGGCGTTTTAACTGTACCCGGAAATTCTGAATCCATTGATTGATATTCTCGATATCCTGCGTGTTCTGCTTGATTCGACTATAGCATACATTCATAGTTGCCAGCATGAGCTTATAATTTGCTTCTTCTATCTGCTCAGGCAGCTCTACAAGCTCATCATGGCAAAGATCCATCTTCTCATTTGCTTCTTCTATGAGCCGTTTATTTTCTTCCATTTTCTTGTTCTTATCAGGACTGTCAGGAAGTTCCATAATCGCCACGATTTCACTCATGAGTTTCTTTTTGAACAGGTTCTGGCTCTTGATCTCAGTGTTTAGCTTCCCCTGTCTCTTTAAAAGGTCATTCACAACTGTCTCAAGCGCATGAATCTCATCATTATCGCCTGTCTGTGTAAATAACTTATGCCATTTATGATCAAGCGTCAGTATTGGTATCTTCTTACCTTCCAGCGCTGTTCTGAACAGATCATTATCCTGTGCCATCCAGTCACCTTCTATCACTTCTGCTATTTATCGTCTCCATGTGCATGTTTCTCAATGCCATAAGATAACTTCATCAAGCTATCTGACAAATGCACATTCTCTACTACAATGCTGTCTGGAACATTCAGATCTACATGTGCAAAATTCCAGATTGCCTTGATGTTACATTTTACCAGAGTCTCTGCTGCTTTCACTGCACCATCCTTTGGAATTGTAAGGACTGCAATATCTATATCGTTTGCTTTCACAAAATCTGCAATCTGTTCTACAGGACGTACAGGAATTCCTCTGAGTTCCTTACCCTGCAAGGCAGGATTAATGTCAAAGATACCTTTTACAATAAAACCTCTTCTCTCGAAGTTCATGTAGTTGGCAAGCGCCTGTCCCAGATTGCCCGCACCAATAATAATCAGATTATGCTTACTGTTCAATCCAAGAATCTTTGCAATTTCATTATACAGATATTCTACATTATATCCATAGCCCTGCTGCCCAAATCCTCCAAAATTATTAAAATCCTGTCGTATCTGTGAAGCAGTTACCTTCATAAGTCTGCTCAAATCCTGTGATGATATTCTCTCTACTCCGCTATCACGTAAATCTCCCAAATATCTGTAATATCTGGGGAGTCTGCCGATGACTGCCTGTGATATCACCTTCTCGTCCACGATATACACCTCCAAAATTTACTCATATTACTGTACAGAATGTACCATACAGTACCTTCTCTTTTGACTATCTATAGACATATATTCACTTTTCAGTGGTTAACGACTAAACTGTCAACATAAAGTATACAACATTGTTAAATGATTGTCAAATAATATCTTACTTTCTGTGCATTTTTTCTATTGTACTGACTGTTGTATTTTCTTTTATTTTTCTATATAATGTGATATTGTGTGTAGTTATGCATTTTCTTATATGTACTCTGAAAGTACATTGATTTAAAAAGGAGTTTACCATGATCTTATCCTGTTCTAATATTGATAAAACATTTGTAGATAATCATGTCATTAAAAATGCCTCATTTCATATTGAGGATTATGAAAAAGCTGCTATCGTTGGTATCAACGGAGCCGGCAAATCAACCCTGTTGAAAATCATCACAGGTTCACTGCCTGCGGATGATGGTCTGGTCACATTTGCCAAAGATAAAACATATGGATATCTGGCACAGCATCAGGCGGTCAACAGCGAACATACTATTTATGATGAACTGCTCACTGTAAAGCAGGAGGTATTGGATCTGGAAGCTTCTATCCGCGAAACTGAGCTTGCCATGAAAACAGCCAGCGATGCTGAGCTTGAACTGCTTCTGAAGAAATATACAGATATGAATCACCGTTTTGAGCTTCTTAACGGTTATGCTTATAAAAGTGAAGTTACCGGTATTTTAAAGGGACTTGGTTTTCAGGAAGAGGAATTTCAGAAGAAGGTAGATACTCTCTCCGGCGGTCAGAAAACACGTATTGCTCTTGGTAAGCTGCTTCTGCAAAAGCCTGATCTGATCATCCTGGATGAGCCTACGAACCACCTGGATCTGAATTCTATTGCCTGGCTGGAAACTTACCTTCTGAATTATAAAGGTGCTGTACTGATCGTCTCTCATGACCGATACTTTCTGGATAAAATTGCTACCAAGATCATTGAGATTGATAATGGCAATGTCATGGTCTTCCATGGCAACTATTCCGATTATGCCAGACAGAAAGAAGTTCTTCGCACAGAACAGTTAAATGCATATCTGAATCAGCAGCGTGAAATCAAGCATCAGGAGGAAGTGATTGATAAGCTTCGCTCTTTTAACCGTGAAAAATCTATTAAACGTGCTGAAAGCCGTGAAAAAATGCTGGATAAAATAGAACGTATTGATAAACCAACCGAAGTGAAGGCTGATATGAAGCTTAAACTTACGCCAAGACTTCTAAGTGGTAATGATGTATTAAGCGTATCTGATCTGTCTAAGGCTTATGATGGTCAAATACTCTTCTCCAATGCCTCCTTTGAAGTCAAGAGAGGCGAACATGTGGCAATCATTGGAGACAACGGAACCGGTAAAACCACACTGTTAAAAATTATCAATGAACTGGTTCCTCCTGACACTGGAAGCATCAAACTTGGTTCCAATGTTCAAATCGGATATTATGACCAGGAACATCACGTTCTGCATATGGACAAGACTTTATTTGAAGAAATCAGTGACGATTATCCAGATCTGACAAATACACAGATCAGAAATACGTTAGCCGCTTTTCTCTTTACAGGCGAAGACGTCTTCAAAAAAATCAGTTCTCTCAGTGGTGGTGAACGTGGTCGTGTATCTCTCGCCAAACTGATGTTATCAGAATCTAACTTTCTGATTCTGGATGAGCCTACTAACCATTTGGATATCACCTCCAAGGAAATTCTGGAAAGTGCGTTGAATGCATATGAGGGAACTGTTCTATATGTATCACATGACCGATATTTTATCAACAAGACTGCCTCCCGCATTCTGGAACTGACGCATAGAGAATTCATTAATTACATAGGAAACTATGATTATTACCTGGAAAAGAAGCAAACACCTGTGGCTGATGAAAGCAGCAGCTCTGTAGAGGAATCCGCTCCCAGCGCGCAGAAATTAGACTGGAAGCAGCAAAAGGAACAACAGGCAGCACAACGCAAAAAAGAAAATGACTTGAAGAAATGTGAAGACCGCATTGCTCAATTGGAAGCAAAGGCTCAGGAACTGGATGAAGAAATGTCCAAGCCTGAAATTGCAACGAATGTTGCTCGTCTTCAGGAAATCGCCAAAGAAAAGAATGCGATTGAAGAAGAATTAAATCCTTTATACGAAAAATGGGAAGCCCTGTCCGAATAGGGCTTCCCATTTTTTATATGTTCCTACATTGCATCAAAGGTCTCACGTATTGCCTTGATAAAGTTTTCACTGTTCAGTACAGTAACATCCTTCATGGATGTAATCAATGCAAGATCCTTAGTCATTTTACCATTCTCAATTGTTGCGATTGTTGCCTTTTCAAGCTTATTGGCAAAAGTAACCAGATCCTCCAGTTTATCCATTTCTCCACGTTTTCTCAATGCGCCTGTCCATGCAAAAATTGTTGCAACAGAGTTTGTTGAAGTCTCTTCACCCTTCAGATACTTATAATAGTGTCTCTGTACAGTACCATGTGCTGCTTCGTATTCATATACGCCTGATGGAGATACCAGTACAGAAGTCATCATTGCCAATGAACCAAATGCAGAGCTTACCATATCACTCATGACATCGCCATCATAATTCTTACAAGCCCAGATGAATCCGCCCTTAGCCTTCATAACACGGGCAACTGCATCATCAATCAGAGTATAGAAATATTCAATACCTGCTGCCTTGAACTGTTCTGCATATTCTGCATCATAAATCTCCTGGAAAATATCCTTGAAATTATGATCGTATTTCTTGGAAATCGTATCCTTGGTAGCAAACCAGAGATCCTGCTTGGTATCTAATGCATATTTAAAGCATGCATGTGCAAAGCTGGAAATGGATTTGTCTGTATTGTGAATACCCTGAATGATACCTGATCCTGTGAAATTATGAATCAGTTCACGAATCTCTGTTCCATCCTCTGCTGTAAATACCAGTTCTGCCTTACCAGGTCCTGGCACTTTAATCTCGGTATTCTTATATACGTCACCATAAGCATGTCTTGCCAGTGTAATAGGCTTCTCCCAATTCTTTACACAGGGTTCAATGCCTTTTACAACGATAGGTGCACGAAATACAGTACCATCCAGCATAGCCCTGATCGTTCCATTAGGGCTCTTCCACATCTCCTTGAGATTGTACTCTGTCATTCTGGCTGCATTTGGTGTGATAGTTGCACATTTTACTGCTACGCCGTACTTCTTGGTAGCTTCCGCAGAATCTACTGTAACCTGGTCATTGGTCTCATTACGGTATTCCAGTCCAAGATCATAGTATTCTGTCTTCAGATCAATATATGGAAGAATCAGTTCATCCTTGATCATCTTCCACAGAATTCTTGTCATTTCATCTCCGTCCATCTCTACAAGGGGTGTTGTCATTTGAATCTTTGCCATACTTGTTCCTCCATATCCTTATTAATTCTTATCATCACTTAATCCGCATTTTACCATATTTCTATATGCATTACAAATATGTTTGTCTGCAAGTTGTTCTGCCAGCTGCGAATCTCCTGCTTTCATTGCTTCTACAATACTTTTATGTTCTGCTACTGCTTCGCTGCTTCTTTCCTTATCTGATAAGGTCTGCTGTCTTTCCTTCTGCACATACTGATGAAAGTTTTTGAGCAGATGAATCAGTATCTTGCTTTCACAGGCATCATATAATAATTGATGAAACCGGTTGTCCAGTTCAGTCAATTGCTCATAATGCCCTTTGGAAAGGTGAAATTCACTTAACAGAATAATCTCTTCCATCTCATCAATCTGTTCTGTAGATATACGCTTCGTAGCCCAGCGTGCACACAATCCTTCCAATAAGGAACGAATCTCATAGATATCTGCTACATCCGTTGTGGAAATTCCTGTCACATACGCTCCCTTATTCGGAACGATCCTGATAAGTCCTTCCAGCTCCAATTGTCTGAATGCCTCTCTTACAGGAGTTCTGCTGACTCCAAGCTCTTCTCCTATAGCAGATTCCTTCAGTTCGTCATTTTCCTGATATCTTCCATTTAATATATCTTCACGAAGCTTCTGGAAAACCCGTCCTCTCAGGGAATACTTGTCCAGCACTTCCTGATTTACATCATGTTCACCCATATATGCCTCCATTACTCTTCCGGCTGGGGCTGAGGTGTCTTAACAAGTGTTACATTCAGCTTATCGCATCCTTCTGCAATGACACGCAACAGCTCGTCATCCGTCAACACGGTAACTCTACCGCCTTCATATTCAGCATCTACCCACTCTTTCACATAAGCTACCAGTTCTGAATTCTTGGTAATCTTATCTTCACCCTGCAGCTTGAAATAGGTGTTGATCCAATGCGCAATACCTGCCAGACCAGATGTATTGGATACAGCACAAAGTACCGGACGATTCAGGAATTTCTCTGTATCAAATATATTATAGATTTCTTCATTCTTTAATAATCCATCTGCATGAATACCTGCTCTTGTGACATTGAAGTTCTTGCCAACAAAAGGCGTTCTTGGTGGAATCTGATAGCCGATCTCTTTCTCATAATATTCTGCAAGTTCGGTAATGACTCTGGTATCCATTCCATTCAAAGTACCTTTTAACTGTGCATATTCAAATACCATAGCTTCCAGAGGTGTATTACCTGTACGTTCTCCGATACCAAATAAGGAAGTATTAACACCTGAACAGCCATACAGCCATGCTGTTGTAGAATTGGACACTGCCTTATAGAAATCATTATGTCCATGCCATTCAAGCCATTCATGAGGTACACCGGCATGTGTATGAATTGCATAAATGATACCCGGTACACTTCTTGGGATAACTGCACCAGGATAGTTTACACCATATCCCATTGTATCACATGCGCGCACTACAATAGGAATCTTGTATTCTTCTGCCAGCTTCATCAATTCCAGACAGAAAGGAACTACATAACCATATATATCAGCTCTTGTGATATCCTCTAAATGGCATCTTGGACTGATACCTTCTTCCAGACACTCTCTGATAACAGAAAGGTAATGCTCCATAGCCTGTTTTCTTGTCATTTTTAATTTCAGGAAAATATGATAATCAGAACAGCTTACCAGAATACCAGTCTGCTTCATACCTATCTCTTTTACCAGCTTGAAATCTTCCTTGCTGGCACGAATCCAGGAAGTAACTTCCGGGAACTGATATCCTCTCTCCAGACATTTGTAAACTGCATCTCTGTCCTTCTTACTGTATAAGAAAAATTCACTCTGACGGATCATGCCGTTAGGACCGCCTAATTTATGCAGATAGTCATAGATCGTAACGATCTGCTCTGTGGAATAAGGTGCTCTGGACTGCTGTCCGTCACGAAATGTCGTATCTGTGATCCAGATGTCCTTTGGCATATTGTGAGGAACAACTCTGTCATTGAAAGGAATCTTAGGTATCTCTTCGTAAGGAAACATATTTCGGAAAGTATTGGGTTTCTCTACATCCTGTAATGTATACATATGCTCTTCTATTTCAAGAAGATTGTTTTTGCCATTCAGGGTAACAGGTCGGTTTTCAAAATAATCGTTCTTTTCCATTACTATCTTCTCCTTCATAACTCCTCTGGTAAGTCTGTATTTTTATACACTCTTATGCAGAAAACGTATTTTTGTATCATTGTATACATTTATACAGTTCAAGTCAATGATTTATTTTAATAAAGTGAAATTATTTTAAATATATTTTTTATTGATATTTTCAAGCATTTTGTCAATCTGCAGCATTCCCGCTCCCTGAACATTCCAGTTTTGTCCCAAATCTCTGGACGAACTCAACAAGACACGTTTCAATTGTGTATTCGTTATTTGCGGATATTTTTGCAAACAAAGAGCCAGTGCTCCACTGACGATCGGTGTAGCCATGGAAGTACCACTCTTGGCAATATAAGGCTGTCTCCAGCGATTATTTCTCCCATACACCCGATTACAACAGGACACAATATCTGTTCCCGGTGCCACAATATCAGGCTTCTTTAATGGATTGCCTTTTGCCGGATTCACATCATACACATTAGCTGGTCCTCTGGCAGAATATGTTGCACAGGTTCTGCCGCCTGCTCCAACATAATCACCATCATTACATCCTACACAGATACATTCCACTGATTCGCTGATAGGCGAGATACTCATAGGCTCCGGACCTTTATTTCCGGCTGCTGCAACGATCATTACATTACTGCTCCAGAAATATTCAAGATATTTATGCAGAAGCGCCACTTCATCAGGTTTTAAAGCTGCTGTCTGTTCCATTTCTATTGAAATATTCAATATTCTGACAGGATATACCTTCATCATTTCGGTAGTCCATTCCAATCCCATCAAAAGATTCTTGAGACTTCCTGCCCCCTTTTCATCCAGTACTTTTCCACATAAAATACTGCATTGAGGTGCTATACCTCTATATTTTGTATCCGATAATTTACCATTTCCTGCAAGAATACCGCACACATGTGTGTCGTGTCCAACTTACATTTTAATGTGCGTATTACAATATTTTCTTCTTTTTACTGCCTGTTCAAACAAATCCCTGGAAATAATAGGTTCATGTGTCCCCTGCACTATAACCCAACTCTTTTTATCAATATATTGTATGGATTTATCTTTAAAACTGCGTCTCCTGCTTTTTCCCTGTATTACCATTCCCGTGTATGTCTCATTACACAAAATCTTCTTAATCGTAGAAGCACTCCACTGATAATCCGGTGGATTCCTGTTTTGCCGATAGCTCAGGGGTGTTGCCACACTCTCTTTCACCAGTCTGGCTCTGATTGCTTCCACACCCAATCCCTGCACATACCATTCAAAAATGCGCTGCACCCAACAAGATACATTCCTGTCTATTTCCAAAACATGCGAATCCTTCTGGCTTTTGCGATAGCCATAGGGTGCATACGCCCCTAAGTACTCTCCCTTCTCCATCTTCTGCCGATATACTGCCCTGATGCTTTCTGATAGATCTTCACTGTACCATTCGTTCACCAGCGCATTGATCTGCCTTGCTTTCTTCCCATATTTCTGTGCTGTATCTACCCCATCTACTACTCCAATAAATCGTATTCCCAGCAAAGGGAACAGACTATGAAGTAAATATTCTGTATGCTCCATATTTCTCGATAATCTGGACTGTGATTTCGCCAGAATCACACCAAACTGCCCACTCCTGGCATCTTTTAACATCTGTGAAAAAGCAGGTCTTTCATAATACAATCCTGAATAATCATCATCTACATAGTACTGCTGTATGCTCCATCCATGCTTTAGTGCATAATCTGTCACAATTATCCTCTGGTTCTCTATGCTCTTACTATGTCCGTCCTCTTCCCTGCCTATATCTTCCTTGCTTAGCCGCAGATATATTGCTGCATTTTCCATCATAAGCCTCTATTCTGTACACGTTCTTAATGCACATCAGATTTATTTCATTGTATGAAGAAAATACAGTTATCCAGAACAACAAAAAACTGACATAGTTCTTTACTACGTCAGTTTCTTGCAATTTATTCGTTTCGTATTGCCGCTAACGGACTTAATCTCATAGCCCGAAGAGATGGCAGGAAACCTGCAATCATGCCAATCAGCACTGCAAACACTACAGCAAGCGGCGGAAGCCAGGGCGGAATACGGCATATATCACCAGACATTCCCATTCCTACAGCCATCTGGCTTGCTGCCAGAAACTTATTGAGAATAAAACTTATGGTGTAGCTGAATACCAGCCCCACAAGTCCTCCTACAAAACCGATAAAGCCTGCCTCCATAAGGAACAGGGTCTGGATATTATGAATATCACAGCCCAGTACCTTCATAACGCCAATCTCCTTGGTTCGTTCGTAAATGGACATCATCATTGTATTAGTAATACCTATCGCTGCCACCAGAAGGGAAACTGCGCCGATAGCACCCAGTACAAGCTGTATCGTATTCATCTGCTCAGTCTGTGACTGAATCCACTCAGCATCACTGTAAGCATTATATCCCTGATCCTGCAATGACTTAGTCAATACCTGAACATTTTCCATCTCATCTACTTGGACAATCAGTCTTGTATAGAACAACTCATTATAGGGCTTGCCATTCTTTCTCGTAGGCTGGCCGGGTATAACATTTTTCTTGAAAACACGCTTTAGCTGAGTCTTCAAGGCATCCATGTCACAATATATATTACTGCTGTTTGTTGTCCAGGCATCAGGCTCTCCCTCCATAATGCCGCTTGCTTCTACCAGATACTTCTTTGGAGGAGTTGCTGAAGAACCCTTGCTGTCACTTGAGCTTTGGGAACTCCAATATGCATTGGTATCAAAAATAACAAACATCGGATTCTTCATTAAGTCAATATTGGGCAGTTCATTTTTCTCCCAATATGGATATTTATTTGTCTTTTCCTCATAAAAATTCGTCAATACTGAGCTGCCATAAAACAGCCTGAGTACTCCGTCTGCCTGTGGAAGTGTTCCTTGGGCAATAGGTAGTTTCAAACTTGCCAGTCCTTCCTGAGTCATACCTATAATATCAGCATACATCATATACTTGCCTGATTTCATAATAACAGATGCGGATAATTGCGGATATACATCCGTCACATGCTCCGTATTTTTTAAGGTATTGACCAGTTCATCATCCAGCAGTCTCTCCTCCGACTGTGTGCCACTGCTGCTATAGGACTGTCCGCTGGTTACTTCTATCTGCGTGATGGAGGCATAGTTGGAAATATTGTCCATCATTGATTCCTTTAATCCATTTCCCAAAGCGACCATGACAACAATAGAAGTAATACCGATTACAACACCTAAAACGGTCAATACGGTTCTGAGTTTTCTTTTCCACAGATTTGTTATACTCATGAGCAGTAAATCAGAAAACTTCATTATACATCATCCTCATCATCCAGTAATTCCATTTCCTTTTTCTGTTTCTTTGCCTTTTTCTTCTTTATAACAATAACGATAACAACCACAATCACAACTACTGCTGCAATAATTCCAATCAGGGCAGGAAGTGGAAGTCCTGAGCTTTCTTCAACAACAGGCTCTGTATATATATCATCCATATAGCTGTCATCTATCACATTCTCATAGACAGAGAGATTCAGTTCTTTCTCATAGCGTGTTTCATTACCCGCTTCATCTTCATAAGTTACAACTGCTGTAATCGTTCCAGAACCATCATCTGCCGCAATTCCCGTAACCATGGAATCCACATTCCCTGTAGCACCCGGATCAAGATTGCCCAGATAGGAAATACCACTGTCAATTGCATCTGATTCGTATGTAACCTTTACATTATATAAAGTCGTTTTACCAGTGTTGAATACACTGAACATAATATTGGACTGTTCACCTACAGCAATGGATTCAGGCATGATTTCTGCTGTACCTGTGTCCATCTTGGCTTCCTGCTTGACAGGAATAGATACGCTGGCTGTATCTGTTTTATTGATTTCTTCATCTGTATCATACTTCATGTTTACCGTCAGTACATATGGCTTCTGCGCAAGATCTGACTTGGCTTCCATCTCAATGCTCATCTGGTAAGTCTCACCAGGTGCAATCGCATCTGTATATACAGAGCTTGAGCCAGATGTAGGCAAAAATGCAGAATAAGATGCTACTGTTGTAGAACCTTCTACTGTAGCCTGCAGATCAAAAAGTACATTCTTAACTGTTGTTTCTGAGGAAGTATTTTTCACATTTACAGTCAGATTGAATACACTGCCAGCATATACAGTCTCCGGAACTGTTGTAAAACCTGTAACCACAATTCTTGGGTTGGCTGAAAGCTGTTTGTCATCAGGTACCAGTAGATTCTTAGGGTTGGAACCTTTTACATTAATATATGTTGTAATATCTGTGCTGACAGCAGCACCATTCTGATAATATGTAGCATGGAAATTAAGAGGGTAACAGCCTGTCAGTACATCCTGACGTACTACAAAGTTCCATCCAATGTCCATACGCTTGTTATAAGCATCTTCTGTATTATCCGCAGCCTGGAGAATCTGGATTGTCTGTGCATCATATGCCTGATTGATTTCAAAAGGCCATTTGGTCTTATCATTAGACACTGCCGGAGTAATTACAATATCTGTAATATCTGTCTTACCCAGATTGATCAGAGAAAGTACAACAAATGCGGTATCTCCATACTTTGCATCCGTAATGGGTACTTCATTGGAAAGCATCAGGAACTTATCTGTATCTGAGGTGTTCTTATTCGCCAGGTCCTTCAGATATCCCTCTACAGTAGATTCATAAGAAGCAATCTCTGAAACACTTAAATCAGCATAGTTCATATAAGACATTGCTGTGTTGTAGATTTTGTCCATTTTCTTCTTATTCTCATCTGAAATGTCATTCAGAGACTTTAAATCTGTATAAAAACGGTTCAACTGTCCTCTGATACGGTCTCTCTCTTCGCTGGAAGCACTGGATAAAGTTGTAGAACTGCTATCGCTCTCATCTGCATATACCGTCAATGCACTACCGCATAATGCAAGTACAAGCAACGACATCACCAGTAATTTCTTAAACATTCTCTTCATTTTCATTCTTATCCCCCTCTGTATGTTCTGTGTTATCCTTCATATCTATAATCTTACCGTCCTTAATGCGAATGATCTTATCCGCAAAACCTGCAAGATAATTATCATGTGTAACCATGATCAGCGTCTGATTATGCTCTTTTACAACGCTCTGCATCAGGTTCATAATCTCCTGAGATGTATTGGAATCCAGATTACCCGTTGGTTCATCTGCAAAAATAATCTCCGGCTTCACGACCAACGCCCGTGCTACGCCGACTCTCTGCTGCTGTCCACCAGACATCTGATTAGGTCTGTGATCCCAGTATTTATCCAATCCGACCATATGTACCATCTTACGTGCACGCCGTTCTCTTTCTTTCTTGGAGACTCCCTGAAAGGTCAATGGCAATGCCACATTTTCCACAGCATTCATCGTTCCCATCAGGTTAAAGGACTGGAAAATAAATCCAATATGCTCTCTTCTGAACTTAACAAGCTGGTTCTCCGATTTGGTCTCCATATGTTCACCGGCAATGATAATCTCTCCCTTAGTAGGTTTCTCCAAGCCGGCAAGCATATTCAGCAAGGTAGATTTACCTGATCCCGAAGCACCTACAATAGCGCAGAATTCGCCTCTCTTAATCGTAAAATCCACACCATTGAGCGCACGCACTTTATTATCACCAATATGATATATTTTATATAAATTCTTAACCGTAATCACTGTGTCATCACTTTTTTTCTTAGTCTTCCCTTTATCCTGCATAACTACCCCTTCCATTTACAATATGACAGAATAATACCGCTATATATCTGGCAAATATGGTGTACTATCCATCTTAATACAGTTAGTACGCTATATAGGTATAGTATATCAGAGATTATGTCAACGCGCAATAGCTGATATTATAAAAGACGCACAAATATAATTTATATCTGTGCGCCTCTTCTTAGTACTGATAATCTACATATTCTGTATCTTTTCTAAGTCTGCTTGTAAGAGCATTCTTATAGTCTGTTTCGTCATAGGATAAATACTTAATACCTTTTCTGATATTATCCATCTTGTTTCTTACTTCTGTAGTCAGACTGTTGGCTATTTCTGCTTCTGTGTATTTTATATTACTGATCTGCGTAACCGGTGCATATGCATATTCACTGAACTCTGTATAGTAGGTATTCATCAAGTTATACTCTGCATTATTCATATCCCATATATACATGTCCACTGCTTTATCGTAGCCAGTCTTAATCTGGAATATGGCAAGCTGCCCAGTCAGTGCCTGCTCATCACTGTTAGTCAACTCTATTGTCCTGCTGCCATCCCCATTCACTGTAACTGCCCTTGTGTAATTCAAATTAATATCCTGTTTAACAGGGTCAGCATACAGCATCTTAAATGATACCGCCAGCTCATCATCTATCTTTGCAAAGAGGATTGCCTTTTGTCCAATATAGCTGTTGAAAATATCTTTCTTAATGGTCTTCTTATCATTCAGAACCATATAGTGAAATGTATACCCCAGCTGATCTGCTGTCTGTTTCGCATAATACGCCTGCGTGTCTTTGGCTGTAATGACACCTACATCACCTGCTGTAGTAAGGCTGTCCATCTTGCAATACGCTATCACTCCGATATTAATTCGATACCAGCCATTTGAATAACTTCCAACGACCCTTACCGGGACATTTGCCGCAATCGTTGTCAATACAGTAGAAGTATACGTTGGTTCTGCGTACACTGTACACCCTTCCACAGCATAATAAACATCATTCAGCTGTGTGTATGTCGGTCCCTGTGCCTGCACAGGAATGCTTCCCATGAGTATGCAGACAAGTGTCAGAATACCGATTGTTCTGCCAATCCAATATTTTGTTTTACTAACCTTCGTTACCATGTCTTTCCTCCTTATGGGACCTCACACATGTGTGCCGTGTCCATTATCATCATAATATGAACCTGTTTTGCCTTTTCTTCCATGTATAAAATCCTGAAATTCCACAATTCTTCCATCAAGATCCGGATGACTTGCCACTCCCGAATCCAGAACAACTACATAAACGTCTCTGCCATTATACTGTGATGTATCCAGCCTGTCGCAGCCTACCATCCTTCGCACTCTATCCATATTGCAGCTCCTACAGTCATATTTTACTACTATACTATGTAAGAACCGCTGTTTACGAAACGGTGTATTAGTAATTCTCTATCGTGATTCCTGTTGGGAAAGAATCTGACTGATACGAACATAGTTTATTAATTGTTACAGTTGTAAACGTACAACCTGAGAAAGCAGCTGACTTAATACTCATAGTTGCCTTTGGTATAGAGACTTCTGCCAATGCAGTACAGCCCGAGAAAGCACTTGCTCCGATGCTGACTAGACTGGATGGTAATGTAACGGATTTCAAACCGGTGCAGCCTTGAAAAGCACTGTCTCCTATTACTGTTACTCCGCTCTTAAAACTAAGATCTGTCAAGCCTGTACATCCTGAAAATGCACTTGTCTCAATAGTCGTCACAGATGATGGTATTGTAATAGCCGTTAAACCTGTACAACCTTCAAAGGCACTGGCATTAATAGCAGTAATGCTATTGGGAATCTTACAATCTGTAAAGCTGGTATCTCCTGCGAATAATTCTTTAGGAATCTCCGTAAGTGCAGAAGAAATCTTAACAGAAGAAGCCTTCGTACATCCTTTGAATGCCAGATCTCCTATGGTATCTACAAGATTACCCATGCTGATGCTCTCAGCAGCCGCACAGTTTTCAAAAGCACTCTTGCCAATCGTAGTTACTTCTGATGGAATCTTTATTTTATCTAATACCAGACATCCTGAAAATGCTTCGTCTCCTATCTGTGTCAATGCGCTCGGCAATGTAATTGTCTGTAACTTCTCACACTGATAAAATGCCTGTTTACCAATTGACGTTACATCATCCGGTAAACTGATCTTAGTCATATTAATACATTTATTAAATGCCTTGTCTCCTATCTGGGTTACTCCATCAGGAATTGTTAATCTAACCAGATTGGAACAGCCATCAAAAGCGCTCTGCCCCAATGATGTCAGACTATCCGGCATAACCACTTCCACAAGTGCGGCATCACTCTTGAATACACTGTCCCCCATTGTTGACACTGTATCAGGAATCTCTACCCTCACCAGTGTCTTGGAACTTGCAAAAGCAGAAGCTGCAAGCTCCGTAACCGGCTGTCCATCCAAGGTATCAGGAATTACCACATCTGTGCCTTTTCCCAGATACTTGGTGATAACAACATGATCCTTATATAAATCATATTGATATAAATCACTCTTCTTAGATTCAGGTGTATCATCTGTCTGTGAATCAGAAGATGGGTCTACAGATGATGACTGCGTAGCAGAAGGATCATCCATAAAATAATTATGATTGCCGTTCCTGTTTGGGTCTACGCTTCCATTTGGTGTCGTAGTCGTTGTAGTAGATGAAGTAGTGGTTGATGTGGTTGTACTACTGCTTCCACCTGTTGTATTACCAGTAGCACCTTCCGGCTGCTGCGGGCTCTCTGTCTGTTCCTCCTCCAGCGCTTTCATTGCAGTTGCATAATTACCCTGAGTCTCCTGAAGAAGAGAAGTAATCTCTCCTTCCTGCTCTATCTCACCTGCGGTCTGATCTGTCTGCGTTGTTTCCTGCGTCTGATCCGTATTAGAAGACAAGCTCACAGCACCACTTTTATTCAGATACATTCCAAGTAATATACCAAATATTAAGGTACATCCTGCTATCATTCCCCAAAACGCTTTTTCCATAATATTCCTCACATACTTTATTTCGTCAGTGAATCTTCCGATACCTGTGTGCCATAAAAGGCTCCACGAACGATTGTCTGTAAGCCTGCTCCTCCATCGACCCTGGTAAGCTTGCTGCAATTTCTGAATGCATCCGCACCAATCTTGCTTACACTATCCGGGATTGTGATCTGAGTCAGCTCCTGATGATCTTTAAAGGCTTCTGAACCAATCTGTTTTACGCCCTCAGGGATCTCGACCTTTGCACTGTTTCCACGATATGCAAGAAGGATATGATCTCCCACTATCAGGAAATCGTCTTCGCCTCCCTTAGAAGTTGCATTAAGCCAGTTATTCAACCATGGAGTATCAGCAAAAGCCTTCGTACCTATGCTGGTTACAGAATCAGAAATTGTTACTTCTTTCAAATCCTGACATCCATAAAATGCCCCATAATCTATTGTTGTAACATTAGAAGGTATCTCTATTGACTGTAAACCGCTCTGTGCAAAACTCAATCGTCCTATCTCTTTTATTTTCTCACTAATTGTATAATTAGTCAAATTTTTCTGTTTATAGTACGCTCTTTGCTTGATTGTATCACCATCTACCGTCTGCTTAGGTGAAGTCGGTTGTGTTGCCGACTCAGAAGCGCTTTCTTCTGATGCTTCCTGTGTCTGGCTTGTATCTGTGGATGAATTACTACCTGTTCCACCATATACTTTCTGGTTTGATTTGCCTATTAATACTACCGCCTTACCATTTATGATTCTGGTCTTGGCGACCACACCAGGTTCTTTCGTATCCAACGGATTTTCGTCATTTTGCGTTGACTGCGCTTCGGAAGTCTCTTCCTCAGAAGTTTCTTCCTTTGTTTCTTCTTTTGTCTCTTCTGTTGTAGTTGTAGTCGTGGTCTGATGTTTGAGCTGAGGTTTATCCTCCTGATCTGCATTACTGTCATTAAAATCCGTAGGCAGTTCTGCTTCATAAATTACAGGTATCTTCTGCTTTTGTCCAAATTGATCCGCAGTACTGTTCTTAGTTGTTAATATCTTAACATTAGGACTGTTGGCAAAAGCATTATCCTGTATACTGTTCACAGATGCCGGTATCATAACCTGCTTTAATGCTGTATTATTTGCAAAGGCTTTCTCTGCAATTGAACTGACTGAGTCCGACAGAATCACATTCTCAACACTTCCCATACTGCTCATTGCATAGGAAGGAATCTCTGTGACATTAGGAGACACTTTTACATTTTTAATATTCTGCTGATTCCAGAATGCGTAAGTGTCTATCTCTTTTACCTCATCAGGCATTACATAACTGTCTCCGGTTCTTCCTGCCAATACCTGATACAGCATGGACATATCTCCATTATATAAAGCGCCATTATAATAAAGCAGATAGTTGTTCTTCTCATCTACAATCACTTTGCTCAGAGACGTACAGTCATTGAATACCCCTGATCCCCAGGAAGAAATCCCTGCGCCCAGGTCTGCCAATGTCAATGCACTGCACCCCTTGAACGCTCCCGGTCCTACTTTTGTTACCGAATCCGGTATTGTTACACTGGTCAGTGCAGTACAGTCGCCAAAGGCATTGTAGCCAATCTCCCGCAAACCGTCGGGAAGTTCTATACTTTGCAGTGTTGTATTTCCTGCAAAAGCACCCTCCCCTATGGTTGTAACCGTACTTGGAACACTGACAAAAGTGTCAGTGCCCACGTACGCTGTCAATGTCGTTCCATTTATTCGAAAATCATCTTCACCCTTCGCTTTGGTCTGAAAACCTATCACTACTGTCAACAGAAGAAGAATTCCCGCTGACAATGCTGCTGTTGCAGCAATCACCTTTTTATTCATACTCTTACTCCTGTTTAAGCGATTTTGATCTTACGCTTCTTATCTCCAGATGCAAACAGAATGATAGAAAGACAAGCCATACCTGCTGCCAGGAACCACTTAGGATGGATTGGATCTCCTGTCTTAGGTGTTGCATCCAGCATCTGACCGGCTACCAGATTCTGTGTATCCACATATGCTACATATGGTGAGAAATGCGGTGCTGTAAAGGACATACATGCAATACCATCAATAGTAGTAAACTTCACATTCAGATCCTGTAACTGACTGTTCTCGATTGCAGCCATATGTACATTACCACCATACTGAATCATTTCATCAGGAATAGGTATTGTAATGCTGACATTCAGACCTGTTGTATCCTGAATCTTGTTCTTACCAGTGCTGTCATACAGGGAAATATCCATTGGCATGTATACAATGCCATCCAGACTGCCGAACTTATTCAGTAATGCAGCCTGTGCTTCTGCTACTGCACTGTCAGAATCAGATACCTTTACAATGAAGTTATCTGTAGCACCCTCTACTGTCGTAGAACCGACATCCTTATTAGAGATTCCAGTCTTATCAATGGAAAGTCTGTCTCCCTGTGTTGTCGTGGAAGTTGTTGTTCCATTGGTGGTTGTAGTTGTTGTGGTCGTATTCTGTGCATTATTAGTGCCATTTGCAACAGTTGTTGTAGTTGTGGTTGTTCCCCTTCTTCTATTTGCTGCATCTGAATCGTCTTCACTGTCATCTGATGTTCTTGTCTTATAATTAGCTGTTACCGTTGCATTTGACGCCGGCATTGTAATTGTTGTAGAGGAAGAAGTTGCACTTGCAAATCCAACACCTGTTGTAGTACTTGTCCATTTGGAGAATACTTTACTTGATGATTCAGGCGCATAAGCAGTAATTGTAACAACTGTACCAGCTTCATAATCACCGGAACCGGAACCATAGTTAACAGTTAATGTGTACTTGGTAGTAGAATCGGAAGAACTTCCTGAGTCGCTGCTTCCTGATCCGCTGCTTCCCGATCCACTACTTCCTGAACCACTGCTTGTACTGTTAGTTGTGTAATGTGCAGTTACTGTTACATCTGCATTTGGCATATACATGCTGGTAGAAGCAGAATGTACATCACTGATCAGTTCCGAATAATCTGATGTAACACCGGTACTGTCTGTACCTGTTGCAGACCAGTACTGGAAACTCTGTGTTGTGCTTACTCCTGTTGCCTCTAACACAACAATGGCTCCACCGGTCATATTAGTCAGGCTCGTACTTCCGTTACCAGTACCACCTGATATTGTCATGGTGTATGTATTTCCATCAGAAACTACGCCATTTCCGGGTTCAAATACTGCAACAACTTTTCTGTTTTCATTTACATCACTGTATGCGTCAGTTCCTGTATAAACAGTACCATTGCTGTCAGTCCACTGCCAGTATTTGAACTTATATCCTGTCTTAGTAGGATCTGTAGGCTTCGTTGCTGCCTTACCTGCATTTACATTCTGTACTTCGTATACTTTACCATCACTTTCAAAAGTTACTACATATCCGATTTCCTTAAATGTAGCATTAGGAAGGCTCTGTGCATACTTATATGCAGGACTCTCTACGCTGCTTGCTTCATCAGAATACTTATAGCCATAAATAACGCCATTGTATTCTTTGTCAAAAGCATCCGTTATTGTACAATCCGGGTTATTGATATAAACATCGGCAGTTGTTCCTGAGAAAGCATTTGTTCCAATACTTGTTGTTGTTTCTGGTAAAATGACTGTTTTCAGTCTGGTATCACCCATGAAACATCCTTCTGGAATTGCTGTCACCTGTGTATCACTCAGATCAACATGTGTAATACCTGTATTATAGGCAAATCCTTCCTCTGCAATCGCAGTTACATTCACAAGCTGAGGATCGTTGTCTGTTGCAATTGCTGCCTTTCTGTATAACTCAGGGCTGGTCGTATCTCCTCTGGATTCCAGACACTCAATGATAGTCAGTCCACTGGCTGCTCTTGATGTAGAATCACTCTTCTGATAAATGATTGCATTATCAGAGAAGAATATTGCGCCATCCTCGTTCTCAATACCAGTCAGCTTTCCGCATCCTCTGAATGGAATCTTGCCCATTTTATTCATCTCACTGCCTACCTTAACACTCAGAAGGTTCTCACAGCCGTAGAATGCGTAATCAGGAAGCTGCTTGATGGAGCCTAAGCCAATGGATGTAAGAATGTCATTACCTGCAGTGATATCTTCACTGTACTCCTGATTATTGAAGTTTTCATTTAAAGAATATTTGAATATATTTCCTTCATCAAAGAACTTGACTGTTCCACTCTTCTCCCCGAAATTACCACTGAACAAGCCTGCTGCCGGCGTGCTGCCAATTTCACTGGGGTAATTTTCATTAGAGTACAGACTAACCGGATTATTTCTGCCTGTCGTTCCAGCATTCAGTTGTCTCTCTAATGTTGCTGCGGATGCAGTAATTTCATCATCACTTTCTTTATGAGTCAGTGTCAGATAATCCCAGTTGTCTTTATTATCTGTAACTCCAAAATATGTCTTTGCATCCAGGGACTCAATTCCCTTAGGAATATCTACAAGAAGTGTTGCCATAACAACATCATTCTCTTCCTGTGTTAAAGGTGTGTCATAGTCAGAATCAGTTTCCCATTCCTGATTTACATTAAATTTCTTAATAATACTATAACCCGAAATTCCGCTTTCTGTCTCCAAAGTATTAATCAGATCAGGATTCATCAGATCAATCTCTTCAAAATGCGGATAATCTACTAAAGTACTTTCAAGGGTGGCATTATCCAGTAATACCTTGATATTTACAGGTGAATCTACCTGATAGCAGATATTTCTCTTTGCAGCCTTGCTGGTAAAATGAGTCTCATCAGAATCCATTGCATAGTCGTATGGAGCATATCCCTCTTCTACCTTACCATGGAAAGTAAGATAGCTGGAGTTGGTCTTAAATGCACCACTTCCAATTGTCATCTCTGTACCATCAGATACTGGTTCTGAGAAATGTACATTTTCCAGTTTCGTACAACCTGCAAATGCATCTTTACCAATAGAAGTCACAGAGTTACCAATATTTACTCTTGCAAGATTCTCTGCATCTTTCAATGCACCTTCTTCTATTGTTGTAATTGAATCATCAGCAATTGTAAGCTCTATGATGTAATCTTTGACATCGCCAAAACAGTCTGTACCTAACTGTGTTACCTTATATCCTGCTATAGTAGAAGGTACTTCAAGGTTACGAATATTTGATTTACTGTTATTCACAAAATCATAACTCTTTAAAGTCGCTGTACCATCAGAATTTATAACTACTGTAGCAACATAATCACCATAAGTAGCTTCAATCTGTTCATTATTGGATTCATTCAAGTAGACATATGGAACATATTCACTGACCGCAGTCTTAGCAGCCTTCGTATGACTTCTTAATTTTGTTAGTGATTTACCATCTGTTTGGAAACCAGGACCTTTGACATAGAAATTCTTATTTGTTATATCCTGGAATAAGTATTCTTCATCCGAGTCTGTATCATATTCATATTTATCTCCAGTAATATTAGGAGAGTCAAAATATACTCCCTGGCAATGGCTTCCATCTTCTCTATAACTTGCCTCTCCAAAAATGACGCAGCCAAGATTCGGACATCCCATCAATGTATTATCTGGAATCTTACAGGTATTCAATGAACCAGGGAATGTAACCGTCTCCAGTGCAGTTCTTCCTGCAAGAATGTAATCATAATAAACTTCTCCTTCTGTATTCGTACTTTCATTCACATCTGCCCCTGGAACTTTTGCAGCCTTCAGCGCATCCTTAATACCAAACTGATCATCCGTGGATGCAATAAATTTCTGATAATTATCGGGGAACTTAAAGGATGTTAATGTATTACCGCCTTCACCGACAGCAAAAGCTCCCATGCCAATTACAACATTTACATTAGGATTGTTAAAATAAGCAGAAGTATCGCCTGACAAATTGGCACAATTGTAAAATGCAAATGGCCATATTGTAAGGGTTACGCTTGCAGCGCCTCCAGTCGTGCTGGTCGAACTCAAGCCAAAAGAAGTCAGACCTGACTTAGCGAAGCAGGCTGTACCTATGGTCTTCAACTCCTTAGGGAACGTAATACCTTTCAGGTTTGAACAGTTATAAAAGGCTCTTGCACCCAACACACCAGTAGACTGATTTCCAGATTCACTACCAAAAGTTACTGAATTTAAGTTTACGCAATCACTAAATGCATCATTACCTATAACTTTACAATAAGCCAACTCTACAGTATTTAAAGATGTTTGCTTATTGAACGCACCATTTCCTATGAATT
>CAVBMG010000030.1:0-1082 GCA_963596435.1 Agathobacter sp. | reverse complement strand
CTGTAATTGTGACATAGTTTTCAAACGAGATAAAATTATCTTCTGTAATACTGTTTATTCTTGTATCATTGCTTGCCATTGTCCCAGAATATCTAGGAACATAGACTCCTATTGCTGTAGCATCTTTTGATGTATCTGTAACATTGTCTGCCAAATCCAACAGGGTAAATCCTTCAAAAGAAAATGATGAATCATCTGCATAAAATCTGTCTATAATACTGTCTTTTAAAAACGCTTTTGAATCATCTACATCATATGAATCAGTTTTGCTTGCCTTATATGATATATTTAATTCTCTTAGCGAATTATATTTTGCACTGGAATCAAGACCTGCATCTTTCATAGCTTCTTCTATTTGGGTTTTACTATAAGTATCTGCAGCCTTAACCAAATTATCTATTGCTGTATTATAGTTTTTTATTGCAGCAATTCTATTAGCATATGCTGTAGATGCATATGACCTGATTACTGTATTTGCACTTCGTCCACCATCAGTATAAAGATAGTCTTTTCCATTTACTTGTATTTTACTATTTCCTGTTCTTGTATCGCTAAAGGTGACACTACTGTCATCATATATCAACTTCTTAGGCAATGAATACGTATTACTATCTTTATCCACAATTTCTGTTACAGAAGAAGAATCATCCGCAAACCTTGCCGTATACACTTCATTTGATAACACATCTTCTACTTTATCTACGTATCCCTGAGTTATAATAAAGTAACTAGTGTATCTCTTTTTTGTCAAATCTATGGAAGCATTTTTATCATCCCCCACATACTTTAAAATAACTTTACTACTACTATTTGTTCGTGAAGCAATTGCGAACTCTTTCAAATAAGTAGCAGATGTATCCGTATAATTAAATTTAACAGTATATGCTGATGGAGTATCATCACTATTGTAACTGGTCGCATCAGATAATGAATTATAACTGGTCAATACTGACTCCATTTTACTATTCATATCAGAAGCATTGTATACCTGTTCAAATACACTTTTGATATCCAAATCTCTAACATCTGTTGTCTTCGCCTGCATGGTTCCCAGCTGTTCGACTGGAATCGCAGCCACTACG
>CAVBMG010000029.1:18512-32500 GCA_963596435.1 Agathobacter sp. | reverse complement strand
ATCACTCCCTAAGCTGCATTCACCGAACTGCTAGACCAGCGGCTGTATATAGAAAATTCTCATATTAAATGACAGGCTTACGCTGTCACAGTCACATTAACATTTATTGTTTTGGAAATTTGCTCTAGGCAGTACCTATTTCTATAAATAGTGATTCAAAGTCCATGAAACGGTTACATCAATCAGTAGAAGGAAAATGTGTTTGACGCAAAATATTCGAATCTTCCTGTAAGATTACATACGAAGTTGGTAAGGTGCATCATCTGTATACGGCAAATTTTTGACATGGGAACTTTCAGTACCCAGGCGGTGTAGCTCGCCCTCCATATGTAGCGTCACAGAGAAACTTGGAATGTTTCGTAAGAAGACCCTCTGCGAGTGTCGGCGCTTAGGTCGCAGGGGCTGTTAAGCCCATGCAACCTTATGCGTCCGCTACATCGAGCAGCGGAGTGGGAACGAGTCTTCGCACGAAATATCCAAGTTTCTCTGCCATACCCTATAGGGGCGAGCTAAATCGGCGTCCCTAGAACCTGTTCATTAAACTGAAATTTATTGTGTTAGTGCCGCTTTGTAATGTTTAGTTGCAATGTAACCATTGAAATTACAACAGCTTTCTGCTATGATTATGCTGAAAGGCAGGAGGATTAAGATGCAGATTTCCAGTAGATTTACAATGGCAATTCATATGTTTGCCTGTATTGATACATTTACAGATCAGAAGATGACCAGCGATTTTATGGCTGCCAGTATTGGCACGAATCCGGTCATTGTAAGGAAGCTTCTTCAACAGCTCAAGGCAGCAGGACTGATCGAAGTATCGAGAGGAACCGGTGGTGTTACTGTGACGAAGCCATTAAGTGAGATTACATTTCTGGATATATATAAAGCGGTAGAGTGCACACCGGATGAGGAATTGTTTCATTTCCATGAGAATCCGAACCAGGCGTGTCCGGTAGGAAGAAATATTCATCATGTTCTGGACGATAAGCTAGCGAAAGTACAGGAAGCCATGGAGAGAGAACTGGCTGCCATTACGCTGGCAGATGTGAAACGGGATATTGCATTGGCTATAGAAGAACAGTAGGTACAAGCCTTAGATTTGCTGATAATCTGAGGCTTTTTATATATCCAATATTAATGTAACCATAAAAGTTACAAAAAATTTGATGTAACTATTGACATTACAACTACACGATGATATAGTACCACTATAAGATGTAACCAAAACAATTACAACAAAACACAGGAGGTACTTTATCATGAAAAAAGTAGTAGAATTTTTAAATGCAAACCCGGTACAGTATTTGGCAACAGTAGGTCGCGATGGCAAGGCAAAGTGCCGTCCGTTCATGTTCTGCTTTGAACAGGATGGAAAGTTCTGGTTCTGCACCAACAATACAAAGGATGTGTACAAGGACATGCTCGCCAATCCTGAGATTGAAGTGTCCGTGTCTTCTCCCGAGTATGCCTGGATTCGTCTCCACGGCAAGGCTGTATTCGAGAACAATATGAGCGTAAAAGAAGGATGCATGAACAATCCTATCGTTAAAGGACAGTATCAGACAGCCGATAACCCGATTTTTGAGGTATTCTATCTGGAGAATCCCCATGGAGTGATCGCTGATTTTTCAGGTAATCCACCTTACGAATTTTAAGGACTCGTATATAAAATATTGGATTAGGGTGTGAAAAGGCAAGAAAATCACCTTTTCACACCTTAATCAATATTGCTAAGGAAAGGACAGCGTTATGATAACAGGACTTAAATATATAAAGTTGCTGGTGGAGGATATGCATTCCACAACGGTTGCTACAATCAGAACAGACGGGCATCCGCAGACAAGAATTATCGACATGATGCATTATGACGAACAGGGAGTATATTTCCTGACGGCAAAAGGCAAGGCGTTCTACGAACAACTGATGCAGCAGCAATATGTTGCAATATCCGCAACGAAGGACAAGCAGGCGGTATCTCTTCGTGGAAAAGTCATCAATATCGGGAAGAAAAATCTGGATATCATGTTTGACAAGAACCCGTACATGAAAGAAATTTACCCCGGAGATACCAGAGAGGCATTGGAAGTATTTTGCCTGAATGATGCGCAGGGAGAATTTTTTGATATCAGCAATCCATCCCACATAGTAAGGGAGAGTATCACCATCGGAGAGACAGTTGAGAAGCAGACTGGATATTTTGTCGGTGAAGGATGCATAGGATGCAAGTTGTGTTACTCTGTATGTCCTCAGAAATGTATTGATATTTCCTGTAAACCGGTTACAATTAATCAAAAGCATTGCCTGCATTGCGGCAGATGTGCACAGATCTGTCCCAGACAGATAATTGAGAAAAGGTTATAATATAAAGGAGTTGAAGGGTATGAAGCATGAGGAGCAGAGAAAATGGCTGATTCAGCAGCTGTTGGATGAAGATATCCATTACAGACAGTATTCGATTCCTGCTGATGAACAGGAGCAGAAGGCCTTGCTTCGTTCTTTGATGAATGTACGCATGCCTAAGGCAATCAGCAAGGAGTTTCTGACGATTCAGGATGAATATCTGACAGAAGAGAATGCGCAAGGTACGATTACAGATCTCACAGACCTCACACCTACAACGCAGGATGAGAGAATCTATCTCTGGCAGGGAGATATCACTGCATTGAAGGTGGATGCTATCGTGAATGCTGCCAACAGTCAGATGTGTGGCTGTTTCAGACCAATGCATAACTGTGTGGACAATATCATTCATTCAAAAGCCGGAATCGAATTAAGGCTGCGCTGTAACGATATCATGCGGGCACAGGGGCATGAAGAACCAACAGGAAAGGCGAAAATTACGCCCGGCTATAACCTGCCCTGCAAATATGTGCTTCATACCGTAGGTCCTATCGTAGAAGGGCGATTACAGAAAAAGCATGAAGAACAGTTAGCGTCCTGTTATCGTTCCTGTCTGGAACTTGCGCAGCAGTACGGTGTGCAAAGTATTGCCTTTTGCTGCATTTCCACAGGAGTATTTATGTTCCCGAATAAAAGGGCAGCAGAAATCGCAGTCCAGACAGTCCGCCAATATTATGAAGAGACAGGAAGCCAGATGAAAGTCGTTTTCAATGTATTCAAGGACGAGGATCTTGCAATTTACAACGAGATTTTTTTCTGAAAATTCAGGCGTTTGTCTGTATGTCTGTCTTTTCCAGATAAAGGACACTGAGTCCATAAAAGAGTAAGGTAAAAAAGGCATTTAATAATACGAAAATAATCAGGTTCAATTCTCTTTTAGGGTTATTTGCCCGCATGCCGATAGCGAACAGAGCGTATGGAACCAGATACCATAAATTCATGGCGGTGGCAACAAGACCTGCGATTCCACCGGCAAGTGCAATCCCAATAGGAATAGCGAAGCTTCTGATTATAAGAGAGAGAAGGCACTGTAAAGCACTGACGGTAATGCCGCCAAGGAATCCGCAGATGCTCCATTCAAGCAGGCTGACTGGAATTGTGCCTGGCAGTTTGCACAGAAGGCCGCAGGCAAGATACAAACCTGTGGTCCATATAATCGTAATCAGAGTCATAACGGAACAGGTGGCAATTTTGTCGAACACAAGTCTGGGAGCAGAGGTATTTACCATCAGCATGTTCCAGTTAGTGCCGGTATGCTCCAAGCGCCACAAGTAGCTTGCATACACGCCGATGAGAGCGGGCATAAAGAAGTAACACAGGAATAAGGAATGTTGTGTCCAGAGGGAGTACCAGCCGTCTTTTAGGATTCCAAGATTCCCTAAATAGTTGAACGTACCCACAAATGCGGAAATTGCAGGTAAGATGAAAAAGGCAATCCAGACAGGAGAACGCTTTATTTTCAGGGCTTCAACGGGAAGCCGGGGAATACAAATTGTGCTTGCCTTTCTGTTTTTGCTATGCCTATGGATGATTCTGTCCCAATGATAACCTTCGGTGTCCATGTTTAAGAATAGTTTCCAGCCTGTATACAAAAGAAGAACGATCCATACGAGGATAACCCAAGCCATATGATTGTGTCTGCTTGAATAATAGTAGGTACAGTTTCTTGTAGCAGCATCCCAGTCCATGCCTACGAACATGGCAGCTCCAAAATGTCCCCAGGGCAGAAGCTGTTGCAGGAGAGTCCAAGGCACGAACATTAAGAATAACCCTGCCATGCTGCCGCAAATGCCGACACTTATGGATACTGCCTGATTGGTAAACAGGATAGAGAGAGTCATTTGCAATAAAAATAGAAGAAAGCTGATTACAAGGGTTTGAATAAAATACAGCGCACACGCCCATAAATCAGGATTTCCGTAATATCCAAAGGAACGCCCAAGCAGAAGGATCATAATAAGCTGCAAAAGGCAAAAACAGAGTAAAAAGCAGAAGCCGTATATAACTTTACCAAAGAAAATATTTGTTTTTGCCTGTAGAGTCTCTAATAATTTCCAGGTAGAGCCTTTGTGTTCAATATCAATCAGACGGCTTGCCATAATGGCAATAAAGGTAGGAACCATAATGCTGTTCAACAAAGGAAAATCATAGAACAGAATAAGCCAGCCCTGTACCAGATCTTTATTTTTCCCTTCCGCATAGAGAGTCCATAGATATTGAATCAGTAGTAATGCCAATGAGACAAGATACATTTTATGGTGTTTTGTCTTTTTCAGTTCTAATAATAATGATTTCATAAGGTTTCCAAACCTCCCGTCAATTCTAAAAAGACTTCTTCCAGATCGTTTCCCTGAGATTTTAAGGATTCCATCGTTCCCTGATAAATCAGGCTGCCATGATGGATAATGCCAACCATATCAGCCATTTGTTCTACTTCGTTCAGAAGATGACTGGATACAATAACGGTCATGTGATGGGTGATGGGAAGATTTCTGATTAATTCACGTATTTCCTGTATTCCAGCAGGATCAAGCCCATTCGTAGGCTCATCCAGAAATAATATCTTCGGATTGCCAAGAAGAGCCATGGCAATCCCCAGTCTTTGCTTCATTCCCAGAGAATACTGCTTTACCTGTTTATCCCGCTGGTCATATAGACGAACAGTGTGCAATACCTTTTCAATCTCAGAAGCTTGTACTTTTTTCAGCTTCACCACGATCTGTAAGTTCTCCAGACCAGTCAGATGCCCGTAGAAACTGGGACTTTCTATCAGACTTCCAGTGTTGCGCAGAATAGATAACCGGTTCTTTTCGTTCATTTTTTGACCCAAGAAATAGATTTCTCCTGAGGTTGGTCGCAGCAGTCCCAGTAAGAGTTTGATAGTTGTGGATTTGCCCGCACCGTTAGGACCCAGAAAACCGTATACGCAATTCTGCGGAACCCGAAGTTCCAAATCCTTTACTCTATATTGTGAGCCATGCTTCTTCGTCAACATTTTCGTTTCAATTACATTTTGATTCATGATGATACCTCCCTTTGATATTCTGATTGTAGGGAAAACACCTTACAGGGAAATGACACCTACCTTACATTTACCTTAAAAAAGCCAAAACAAGTTTCAATTTCGCATAATAATTTCTATAATGAGAAGAAAAAGGCTATTGGGGAGACGGATATGAATTTATATGACAGCAGAATTTTGATCGTCGATGATGAGAAAGCATTATCAAGGATGGTAGAAGGCGTTTTACAGAAAGAAGGCTTTTCTCATATTTATACGGCAGCAGATTGTAAAAGCGCAGAACTGCTTGCAGCGGAAAAGGAATTTCAAATGATTCTTCTGGATGTGATGCTTCCTGACGGGGATGGCTTTTCATTATATAAAGTCATGCGAGAGACTGAAAAAAACAGAAATACCCCTGTGATTTTCCTGTCTGCAAGGGATGAAGATTATGCGCGTTTAAAAGGACTGGGACTTGGAGCGGATGATTATATTACGAAGCCTTTTCTGCCAGAGGAGCTGATACTTCGTGTGAAAGCCGTACTGAAGCGTACTTATCATATGGAAGAAACAATGAAAAATGAGCAGATCGGGACGGCACAGGTGGACTGGAATGCAGGAGTGATACGGAACGGAGCGGAGGAGTACGCATTAACTGCCAAGGAGTACACTCTGTTAAGAAAGCTTAGCGAAAACAGGGGCAGGATTCTGTCTATGAACGTATTATGTGACACTTTATGGCCGGATGGCAGCTATGGATATGAGAATTCCCTGATGGTGCATATTCGCAGATTAAGAGAAAAAATAGAAGAAAACCCATCTAAACCTGAGCATATACTTACGGTGCGTGGACTTGGGTACAAGCTGGTATAAAAGGAGAGCAGAAACAGTGAGAAGAATAGAAAAAGTGATACAGTATTTTGTGCTTTTCTTCTGCATGATGATTTTGTTGCTGGTATTAAATGTTGTCTTTATCGGTGTGGTGGAAGTACAGACCAGCGATGAGCAATCCTATCCCAAGGCTGAGAAAATGGCAGAATACCTGCAATGGGATGAAAATGGAAAGTGCGCCATGACAAAAGAGGGAATAGACATTGTTGACTTTTATCAGGGGTTTGCCATGGTCATTGACAACACAGGGAAAATTATCTGGGAATACAAGCTTCCAGAGGAATTAGAGCAGACATATACGATTCAGGATGTTGCGGTATTTGCAAAGTGGTATTTAAAAGATTACCCGGTGGATATTCATGTTGTTCCCAATGGTATTTTGGTATTGGGGCGACCTAAGGACACGATATGGAAATATAATATCAGTCATTCGTTAGGTACGATGGAAGCACTTTTGAAATATATTCCATACCTTTTCCTGATAGATATTCTATTGTTGATCGTGATACCGTTCATCATATTGCGGCATCAGAACAGACAGAAAGAGAAGGAGCGCACGACCTGGATTGCAGGGGTATCTCATGACATTCGGACACCACTTTCTCTGGTGCTTGGCTATGCGGATGAGATTGGAAGAGAGAGCTTTGATCAGGGGGCGGTGCAAAAGGCACAGGTGATAGAGGAACAGGCAATTCGTATCCGTTCTTTGATCACCAACCTGAATACAGAGAACAAACTTGCATATGGAATGGGGAACTGGGAAAAAGAAAAGATTCTGCTGCCGGCGCTGATTCGGGAGATAAGCTGTGACTGGCTCAACAGAAATATCGGGGAACAGTACGAACTGGATGTAGATATTTCACAGAAGCTGGAGCAGTTCTATGTGACGGGCAATAGGGAATTACTCAGACGTATGTTGGATAATCTCATAAATAATGCCATTGTCCACAACCCCGAAGGCTGCAGGATCATGATATCTTTGCAGGAAAAGAAGGTGGGATGGCAAACCAAATGTGAACTGACAGTTTCCGATAATGGACAGGGTGCTTCCAAAGAGCAGCTTAGAAAATTACAGGCGCCTTTAAAACTGGAAAAGCTGTCAGAACATGGTCTGGGGCTCAGATTGGTAAAGCGCATTGTTAAAATGCAGCATTGGAGAGTCAGGTTTGACAATCATGCAGAAGGAGGCTTTTGCTGCCGGATAGAAATGTGATATATTTTCTTTTCCGTGTATATGTGATATACTTTGGTTAGATGCAACTAATCGTGATGGTATATTATGGAGGGAGAAGTTCTATGTTGAGTGTAGTTATCGAAGGGATTATATTAAGCGCGTGCTTATACTTGGTCTGTGCGTGGGGAATCAGAAACGGTGCAGTTAATATGGTCTATCTGTATGGTAAAAATGTGCAGGACAGAGTAATTGAGCTTGGGATGACAACAAGAGAAAAAGTCGATACGTCAGCCAAAAGATTTAAGATTGGAGGGCTTTTATTCTATTTTGGATATACGATCATATGCGTGTTCGTAATCAATGGAGCAAGGGGATTTGGACAGAGCTTTCTGCAATTTCTCATCATATTATGGATTATGGGATTCTTTGATCGAATAGTAATTGATCTCATATGGGTAGGTCATACGAAAGCCTGGATCATTCCCGGTACTGAGGATTTAATGCCGTATATTCCTGTTAAGGTGCATGTAATGAAATGGATGATTACAATTTTTCTGTATCCCGCTATAGATGCACTTATCTGCCTGCTGATGGCATTGGTATTGCGATAGGGATTTATATATCTAAGGATGGACTGTAAATGAAATATATCAATTTTAATATGAAAGAACATGGTTTTGTTGGACACCTTGCAGAACCGGAACAGACAAGTGACAAAGCAGTAATTGTGATCATGGGAGGTGAGCAGAGCCTCCTTCCAGGTATCAAAATAGCAGAGAGATTTGCAGATTATGGATTCATTGGGTTAGCCGTATCTTTGTTTGGCGCAGAGGGACTTCCTGATTCACCAGACAGATGTCCTCTGGAAATGTTTGAAAAAGCTGTAAAATATTTAAAGTCCGAAAGAAAGATTGCACATATATCAACCTATGGACAGTCAATGGGGAGCATTTTTGCGGTTTTGACTGCACAGTATATAGGCAATATTGAAAATGTCATTATGGTGTCCCCTACGCATGTACCGTTTGAAGGAGTAACGAAGGATAACAAGCATATGACAGGACATAGTGTGGCTACATGGAAAAATGAAGATATTCCTTTCGTCAGACTGGATTTTTCCAAGGTAAAGGCTTCTAAATATTATAAAACAGATATAGCTTCTCATAAGGTAATGGGTATGTGGCTTGCATATAATCAGGCTTATCAGGATAAGACAGCTGAGGAAAAGGCACACTTGGAGCTTGAGAAGACAAATGCCAGAATTTTATTAATTGCAGGTGACGCAGATGAAGCCTGGCCTGCTCAATATTCTGTATCATATATCGAACAATATCTAAAAGAAAAATCTTATAACAAAGAGTATAAAAGTATTGTTTATCCTAATGTAAGCCATCTTACAGGAATGATGCCTAACAAAGAGCGGGAGAGAAAACTGTACCGGCTGATTCCACTGATTGGAATGATGTACAAGAGCTTTGGCAAACATAAAAAGGAATGCATGGCTGCATTTGAACAGTCTGAAAGAGAAATCATAAATTGGTTAAGTTAAGGAAATCCTGGTTCCATGCGATTGTGTGGAATCGGGATTTATTTTATTTAAGATGTCACTACCTGAAAGATATGGAAATTTAATATGGGGGTATGATATACTGAGAAAAAGTAATCAGAAATGGGGAATTCCTTATGCCAGAGAAGATATACAGTTTTAATGGAAAAGATATTACTATGAATGTGTGCATACAGATTAGAGATGTATTGAAATTGTTGCAGCAGCATTTTCACATTAGCTTCGAGGAAGCAGTATTGCTTTTTTATAAATCAGAGACATATAAAACACTGCAAGAAACAGAAAATGGTCTATGGGCAGAATCAGCGGAATATATAGCTGATAGATATTATGAAGAACAAGGGAAAAGAGATTTAAGTACTAATAGTGAAGATATAAGCATATAAACATGACCAAAAGGAGAATTAATTGATAATATGTTTTATATAGTTACTGGTTTACTTGGATTTTTACTTAGTGGAATGTGGTATGCAACTAACATTCTCCTGTTAAATATATTTGCAAATAAAGGCTGGAAGAAGGCAGGACATTTTTCTGCTTTGCTTGCATCATTGCTGCCACTTGCAGCGATATCATTATACAGAGGATATTTGCCGCTTAATCTTCATATGCTTTTCAACTATCAATTATGGGCTATTGTATTTGTAACACTCATAATTACGTGTCTGGTGGTACGGTTAAAAAAGAACTGTCACCATAATGAATATGGGTTATTGGGACTTTGCGCGGAGGCGGCATCTATTGAGATTGCACAACGACTGATGATGCAGACATTTGTAATGTTGCTTCTTGAACATTGGAAATGTCATACAATCTGGTGTGTTTTGATCAATGCATTAATATGGTGTCTGGACATTCTTGTTCAGCCTGTATTATTAAGGCAGCCTATAAAAAAGGAAATCCTTATTGAGCTTATCGCTTCATTTATTTTTTCAATTGGTATAGGATATGTATTTTATTTTTCAGAGTGTTTTCTTTTTGGAGTGCTGGCACATATGGCAGAGAGAATGATATCCAATATGGGTAAAAAAGTGAAAGCAGAAAGTGTGTAAAAAGTAGAGTTTTTCATATTAACAATATTAGCTACAGGATAATAAGTGCTGATATTGTTTTTTTTGTCTATAAAATATGATTGACAAAATGCACTGTGTGAGTATATATTAAACTAATGTAAATACCCTATAGGGGTATGTACAAATTGCATTAGACGGAAAATATTAAAGGAATAATGAATATGGGAATGGAGAGAAGGGTTCTTACCATTGATGGTATGACATGTATTAATTGTCAAAACAGAATAGAACGGGAATTAAAGAATACAGCAGGAATTTCTACAGTTCAGGTTTCATACAGCACGGGACTTGCTGAAATTGAATTTGATCCGGAAATATTGACAATAAGCCGCATTGCAGAGATCATTCAGCAGCTTGGTTATACAGTAGTAGATAAAAGACAAAGAAATTATTTAAAACTGGTCAGGCAGATAGTAACATTGGTAATTATTATTTTACTGTATTATCTGTTACAGCATTTTGGAATTTTGAATTTGCTTGTGCCATCCATGCTTGCTGATTCAAAAATGAGTTATGGAATGCTTTTTATTGTAGGGCTTCTTACATCTGTTCATTGTATAACTATGTGTGGTGGAATTAACCTTTCACAATGTATACCTTCGAGAGACACCGGACATGAAAGTATTTCCAATATCAATATAATAATGCCCTCTGTTATGTATAATGCAGGACGTGTACTTTCCTATTCAGCAATAGGCTTTCTGCTGGGGGGAATCGGCATGCTGCTGACAGGTGGTTCAGGAACTGGAATGCCTCTGCTATTGCAAGGTATATTAAAAATAATAGCCGGACTTTTTATGGTGGTAATGGGAATTAATATGCTGGGTATTTTTCCTGCTTTAAGAAAGCTTCAAATCAGGTTCCCACGAAAGTCTGCCATAAAAATCAATCAGAAAAAAAGAACAGAAAAAAGACCCTTTGTTGTCGGATTATTAAATGGACTAATGCCCTGTGGTCCTATGCAGTCTATGCAGATTATTGCACTGGGGTCAGGAAATCCAATCTCAGGGGCAATTGCGATGCTGATGTTCAGCCTAGGTACGGTTCCATTAATGCTGGGACTGGGGAGTCTGGTATCCGCACTTGGGAAAAAATACACAAGAATTGTTATGCAGATTGGTTCCATACTGGTTGTGGTTCTTGGACTGGCGATGCTTTCTCAGGGAGCGGGGCTTGCAGGAATCAAGCCGGATATGATTGACCGGGTATCTGACGATACAAAGGAATTAAATATGGCTGTAGTTTCAGAATCTGGTGATATTCAGTATGTGGAAAGCAATCTTGACTTTGGAAGTTATCCGGAGATTACCGTTTATAGTGGAATTCCAGTAAAATGGATCATAAATGTGCCCAAAGAGGTTATCAATGGATGTAATTATAAAATGATATTAAAGACATATGGGATAACTCATGAATTTACACCCGGTGAGAATGTGATTGAGTTTATTCCTGGCGAATCCGGCACAGTACAGTACACCTGCTGGATGGGAATGATTTATGGCAGAATAAATATTATGGACAGATAGGAGAATGAAATTATGAGAAAGAAAAAATTAATGAGAACAATGCCTTTTATACTTGCAATAGCAGCGATAACTGCTTGTGGAAGCACAAATACATCAGATGTGGCAGAAGAGGGCACAACTACCGCATATGTAACTCCAACCGTAGAGAATGGGAAAATAGTAATTGATACCGATACTTTGACTGAACATCCGTTATATGTAAATTATGATTCTAATGGAACTAACATACAGATGATTGCTGTAAATGCCTCTGACGGATCAGCGCGTTTGTCACTTAATACATGTCAGGCATGTAATCCATCACCAAGAGCTTACTTTAAGGAGCAAAATGGCAGATTAGTCTGCCAGAACTGTGGCAACGTATTCACAATGGATAGTGTGGGTGAAACTTCAGGTGGATGCAATCCTATGAATATTAATTATGAAATAGAAGATGACAACCTGACTGTAAGTGTAACAGACCTGGACAGCTATGCAGATAAATTTGCTAAATGGAGTGGACCTGTTGAATAATCCGTGAATGGAAGTCCTGTTTTTATATTTATATTTGAAAATAAATGATAATATAGTAATATTAGAATATAAAAATGAAAAGCATAAGAGAACAGGAAGGAAGAAGAATATGGCTGGGCAGATAAAAGGATATTGCAAATACTGCGGAAAAGAATATACAAAAAGTGGAATGCTGCGCCATTTGCAGGCATGTAAAGATAGAGAATTTAAATTATCAAATGAAAAAGTAAAAAGTGGATGCAGATATTTTGAAATAGTAATAACCGGAAAATATCAGAAAGAATATTGGCTGATTATTGAAATAAATGAAAATACAACACTAAAAAAATTAGATCAATTTATTCGTGATATATGGGTAGAATGTTGTGGACATCTCAGTATGTTTATATGTAATGGGCTACAATATGAAAGTTGTCCAGACACGGACAGTTTTTGGGGTAAACCTTCTAAAAATATGAATTATCGATTAAAAGATGTTGCTGATATTGGAGATACTATTTTTTATGAATATGATTTTGGCTCGACAACAGAATTGACATTGAATATATATAGCTGTAGAGAAGGACAAAAAGGAAATAATAAAATTGAAATTTTATCCCGTAATAATCCACCTAAAATAATGTGCAGTAACTGCGAAAAAAATGAAGCAAGATGGATTAATCCATATGGTTATCATGATGGAACCCCCTTTCTGTGCGAAGAATGTTTAGAAGCAGATGATGATTTGGAAATAGATTACGTATTACCAATATGCAATTCGCCCAGAATGGGAGTGTGTGGATATGAGGGAAGCAGAATTTATCCAGATCAGTTTAAATCGGACAAAGAACAGGGGCAGCAGATATAATAGAAAGTGTGAGCCTATGATATATTTGGAAACGGATCGTCTTATTTTGAGAGATTATGCGACTGATGATTTTGAAGCATATTACAAATTAAAAGCGGATCCTCAAACAATGTATTATTTACAGGATATACAGTTACATTCCCTTGATGAAGCCAGGAGTGATTTTGACCATGTTATGGCTGATATGGTAGCACCAGATCGGGAATATTATTTTCTGCACATGGAGTTGAAGGATACGCATGAGCAGGTTGGCAGTATTGGTTATACTGTTGTGGCGAATACTCCAGTTGGTAAGATTGTCCATTTAGGATATTTTACATATCAGAAGTTCTGGGGAAATGGGTATACTTCAGAGGCTTTAAAGAAAGTTCTGGAATATGCATATACAGAAAATAATGTATATCGCGTAACAACTGGCTGTCTGGCAGAAAATAAAGGTTCTGAAAGAGTTATGCAGAAGAACGGATTGATTAAAGAAGCCCAACATATTGATTATGAGTGGCATGATGGTAAATTGAAAGATCGTTTGGAATACAGGTTACTCAGAAAAGAGTGGGAACGATTGTAAAGCTGCAGGAGAAAGTATATGAAAAATAAGCGTAAATCTTCCGTTTCCATCATAGGTGGTGCAGATGGACCAACGAGCATATTCATAGCTGGAAAATCAGACAAAAGACCGCTGAAGGTGAGAATTAAAAATGCCATATATAAATGTAAACGTAAAAGAGTAGAGAAGAGAATTGTTGCAGGTTCTCATACATTGGAGGAAGTGGTGGAATATGCAAAGAATCGTTATGGGTTAGTAGAGATGAACACGGATAAGAGACAATACCGTGAGCAGAGAGATTGCTTAAAAGCAAGCCTGGTCATACAGCATAAACCGGAGTTACTGGGAGAAATGGCAGACATTGAAAAACCGGATATGTCTAATGAAAAGTCGCTGCGAGAGTACATTCATAAAATGGAAGAACGAAGTAAAAAGGCTGCGCAGATTCC
>CAVBMG010000029.1:0-18504 GCA_963596435.1 Agathobacter sp. | reverse complement strand
AGATTCCCATAGATTATCACATATATGAGAGAAGGACAGGCGATGCCCACCTTGAAGTTGAAGTAGATTATGTCTGGAATATTTTTGCAATGTCATACTCAGGTAATAAGAAAGTAATGAAGCATTTTCAGAAGATTTCCAGAGATTTATACAGTTACTATGGAGTAAGCGAAGCTGATATCAGGGATAAAACTCAAAGATATTCTGAGTTGGTGACAGCATTGTGTACATAAAAATGCTGTTTCCTGAATCTTCCCGGAGTTTCGCCGTAGTATTTTTTAAATGATTTTGTAAAGCTGTATTGATCGGAGAAATGCAGTCTGTTGGCTATCTCGGATATGGAATTATCAGGCTCTGATAAGAGCTGGATAGCATGTGTCATACGGCACTTGGTCAGATATTGTTTGGGACTCATTCCTATATGAAAATGAAAATAGCCGGAAAAATATTTTTCACTCATGGACATAAACTCAGCCATTTCTCTGACAGTCAGATTGCTTTCCACATGATCAGAGATAAAGTCTAACAGGGAATGCAGGCGCTGGTCGGATACAGAGTCGGAAGAGGCGTGGAATGGAAGCTGTGTCCCAAACTGACTGGATAAATCTGCAAAAAAATTCAGAAAAGCCGCGTACAATTTGAGATTGTGAGCATCCTCATTATCACAGCAGGCAGTATATTCATCACAGAATCTGTTTGATATTTCTTTAACAAAATCGTTCGTATATAGACCTGCGGTAGACTCCTGCGTCAGAATATCTATGACATTACCGGAGGATATTGAAAAAAAGGTAACAAGAAAATAGCAATGGTCATTATTATGACACCATGCTTTGTAGGTATCCCCGGGATGGAATAAAAGCACATCTCCTTCTTTGGCATACAAAGTCTGATCATTTATTTGCAGAGCCAGTCCCCCGGAAATAATATTCCATACAGTGTAATCACACTTTGTCTTTCTTTCCACCCAGTCTTTTTCATGATAAGAAATACGACAGAACTTTATATTGATTGTCAGATTGATAATATCCATGTTCACCTGCTCCTTTTCTTACAATAATATGTATACAGAAGTGTACAGATTTAATAAATGCATAAACAGACACTGTGCAGCCGTCGGTACTTAGGTGGCCAAATAGCGTAGCTATTTTAGCACCTTATGTACCGTTACGAGCTGCAGTGTAGCGAGAGCGGGTCTGTGTTGCATTGTTAAATCTGTACATTTCGTGCCATTCGTTATCTTTGATTATAAAAAATATTGATATAATGTCAATAATCCCATTACCTTTTGACAAAAATCCGTACCTGACAACATTGCCCAAACTGCATCTTTGGATTAGCATAAATGCATAGACCATCCATGCAGGAGGAGAAGAAAATGATACGATTATTCGAGCAACACAACATCAGAAAGCAGAGGGAACTGGACGGCATATGGAGTTTTAGAACAGAGGAAGGTGCAGAATACAGGATTTCCGTACCGGGGTGCTGGGAGCAGAATCCAGAACTTTTGAATTACAGAGGCAAGGGAGCTTATACCAGAAAAGTTTATATTCAGGAAAAGACCAACATCAGACTGGAATTTAAAGGGGTAAGCCATACGGCAGACGTATATTTTGATGATAAATTTATCGTTCACCATTATAATGCATTTACTGCCTTTTGCGGTATCGTTATGAATGTGGAGCCAGGGGAACATGTGATTCGGGTGGAAGTAGACAACAGTTTCAGTGAAGAATCTTCCCTTCATGTTCCAAACGATTATTATACTTATGGAGGCTTTAACAGGACGGTAGTTCTGGAGGAGATAAAGGATGTTTATTTGAAAAATATCCATTTTGAACCGCATAAGGATAAAGATGTATGGAAAGCTAAAATCAGCATTGATGTGGAAAATCTTTCAAATGAAGGGAAAAATGCAGAGGTTACAATAACACTGGCAGGCAAAACTTTCCATGTGAACAGATTATTGGAGGGGAAGAGCATAGCCACAGTAGAGTTGGTGGAAAACTTTGAAAATGTCAGGGAGTGGTTCGTATTAAAGCCTGAATTATATTTTTTGGAAGCCGAGCTTAAATGCGATGGCGTTGTAATGGATGATTTGACTGACAGAGTAGGTTTCAGAGAAGTGGATATAAAAGGAAGAAGACTTTTGTTAAATGGCAAAAGTGTTTTTCTGAAAGGTTTTAACAGACATGAGGATTATGGGACTTTAGGAAGTGCGGTTCCTTTTCAGGTCATGATGCAGGATCTGGATATGATGAGAGAAATGGGAGCCAATGCAGTCCGAACCTGTCATTATCCCAATGATGAGCGATTTCTGGATTTGTGCGATGAGAAGGGTATGTTAGTCTGGGAGGAGAATCACGCAAGGGGATTTAATTTGGAAAAGATGATGAATCCTCACTTTGATGAACAGTGCAGGGATTGTATTGATGAAATGATCTATCAGCATTTTAATCATCCGTCTATTGTGATTTGGGGCATTTTGAATGAGTGCGCCAGTGAAACAGAAGAGGGGCGTCAAAAATACAAGATGCAATATGAGCAGATCAAATCCCTTGATACATCAAGACCGACAACCTCGGCAACCTGCAGGCACTTTAAAGATATCTGTCTGGATCTGCCGGATATCGTTTCTTTTAATATGTATTCAGGATGGTATGAAGACATTTCCGTAAAAGAAAAGCATGAAAAGGAAATGGCATGGATTGATGCTACAGTTGAAAAAGAAAAGCCTGTAATTGTCAGTGAATTTGGTGCGGCTGCAATATATGGCTTCAGAGATAGAGGACATTGTAAATGGAGTGAAGAGAGACAGGCTGATGTAATAAGGGAAAATCTGGAAGTATATAAGGAAGATAACAGACTTACCGGAACCTTTATCTGGCAGTTTGCAGACTGCAAGGTTACAGAAGAAGAATGGTTCTCTACGCGGGCAAGATGTCATAATAATAAGGGTGTCGTAGATGAGTATCGAAGACCCAAAGAGGCATATGATGTGGTGAAAGAATATTTTAATCAGATGCCGGAAGGATATGACGAATTATGATAAAGCTTAATTATGCAGAATATGATAGCTGTAGTCCTGACGATAAGAAAAAATATATACAGAGAATGGTTGATAAATGTACAGTCTTAGGTGAGGGCAAAGTAGTTGTGCCAAAGGGAACCTGGCTCAGTGGACCGATTCATTTGCAAAGCAATATAGAACTTCATCTATGTGAGGATTCTGTAATCTCCTTCAGTGATATCCCGGAGGATTATCTTCCGGTAGTGTTTACCAGATGGGAGGGGATGGAGTGTTATAATTATTCACCCCTGATCTATGCAAAAGATTGTGAGAATGTAGCAATCACAGGAAATGGATGTCTTGTTGGAAATGGCAAGAACTGGTGGAGCTGGAAGAAACTTCAGCAAAAGGCAGCAGATGAATTATGCTATGCGGAAAGCAATAAGATTCCAGTGGAAAAAAGAATTTATGGGACAAGACAGGCAGCGCTGCGCCCATCATTTATTCAGTTCGTGAACTGTAAGAATATTCTGTTGGAAGATTTTTCGATAGAAGATGGACCGCAGTGGACGATACATCCTGTGTATTGTGAACATGTCGTAGTGAAGCATGTGAATGTAAAGACAACAGGACCAAATACGGATGGATTGAACCCGGATTCCTGTGAGCATGTCAGAATTGAAGAATGTACATTCCAGACAGGAGATGATTGTATTGCGATTAACTCAGGGATGAATGAGGATGGCTGGCGGGTCAACCGTCCATGCAGAGATGTTACCATTACAAATTGCGAAATGCATGGTGGACATGGAGCAATCGTGATTGGAAGCGGGATGAGCGGCGGCGTAGAGCACATATATGCTTCTGATTGCAGAATACGCAATACCATGCAGGGAATCCGAATCAAGTCCATGCGAGGCAGAGGCGGGTATGTTACGGATGTTTTGCTTGAAAATATGGAAATCCACAATGTTTCAGAAGAAGCGATTCAGGTCAGCATGGATTATCCATATAGCACAGTAGTACCCAGAAGTGACAAACCGCCCATATTTGATGGAATCACGATACGAAATATCTATGGAACAGCAGCAAAGCAGGCTATGGTTCTTCTTGGATTAGAAGACAGTCATATTAAGAATCTCAAGCTGGAAAACATAGAGATAAAGTCAGGAATGCCGGATGTTGTGAACTATGTCACAGCATTGAATACATAATTTGTGGAGGTTTTATGATCTTAAATACAGGAAGCAGGACGGATATTCCTGCTTTTTACAGTGACTGGTTCTACAATCGAATACAGGAGGGTTATTGTCTGGTGCGCAACCCTTATTACCCGGAGCAGGTGACGAAGTATGTGCTCAGTCCACAGGTGATAGATGCAATCGTGTTCTGTACGAAGAATCCACAGCCGATGTTGGACAGACTTTCCCTGCTGTCTCAGTATTGCACTTTCTGGTTTGTGACAATCACACCATATGAGCAGGACATAGAGCCATATGTTCCGCACTGGAGTAAGGTCATTGACAGCTTCCGTAATCTCTCCAGCCAGGTTGGTGTAGATAGAATGAGTTGGCGCTATGATCCGGTATTTATTTCACAGAAATATTCAGTTTCGTATCACATAGAGCGGTTTGAGCAAATGGCAGAGGCTTTGCAGGGATATACGAGACAATGTGTCGTCAGCTTTATTGACCTGTATGAGAAAACGAAGCGTAACTTTCCGCAGGCGAGAAGTGTGACGGAGGCTCAACAGGAGCAGCTTATAGAGGCTTTTGCCAAAATAGCGGCAGAAAAAGGCATGCAGATACATCTGTGCTGTGAGAATAGAGCATTGACCAGAGCAAATGTGGATGCTGACGGATGTCTGTCGCAGGCGGTGCTGGAGCGTGCGATAGGCTCTGCCTTGCATGTCCCTAAGAAGAAAATGGCGAGAGATGCCTGCTCCTGCTTGTTGGGAGCTGACATTGGGATGTATAATACATGTGGACATGGTTGTCTGTATTGTTATGCCAATTATGATAATGAAAGTGTCAGGGCAAACAGAAAACTGCATGATCCGGATTCTCCACTTCTGATTGGACATCTGCATGAGACAGATATTGTAAAGGAAGCAGAGCAAAAATTGTGGCAGGATGGACAACTTAGTCTTTTTCAAATGGGGTTATAAAAATCTAATACAGAAAGGTATGGTTACGATTATGACGAAACAGGAGAAAATTGAGCGTTTTCGCAAGATGAATGAAACAATAGAGAAAGGGCAGATCGTGTGTGCGGGTTCTTCTCTCATGGAAATGTTTCCGGTAGAGAAGTTCGTGCAGGAGGACAAACTGGATATTGTGATTTATAATCGTGGAATCGGTGGCTTCGTGACACAGGAGCTGCTTGACAACATAGATGTCTGCATATTGGATCTGGCGCCAAGGAGGCTTTTCATCAATATCGGAACCAATGATCTGAGTGATCCTGCAATTTCAATAGAGGATATGATTGCAAACTATGATAAGATTCTGACGATCGTGCAGGATAAATTGCCGGATATTGACATATATATGATGGCATATTATCCAATTAATTATGATGCTGCCACAGAAGAGATGAAGCCCTGTCTTCTGATTCGCACCAATGACAAGATCGCCCAGGCAAATGAGGCAGTACGTACACTTGCCAAGGCACATCATGCCCACTATATAGACATCAATGCTCCACTCAAGGATGAACAGGGCAACCTGAAAGCAGAGTATACAATAGAGGGCATGCATATAAAAGAGCAGGGCTATCGTGCAATCTTTGATTCCTTTATAAAATATGCATTAGAGGACTGATGGCTGATTCATAGTCATCATCAATCAGCGTATAATCCAGATGATTCTGTATACAGCCATTTAAGAACATACGGTTATCATTTCTCACGTTCTGTAAAGTACAATAATCATCATCAAGTCTGTTTTCGATACAGGAAGCGAAGCTGCGAATATGATCAAAATGATTGTCGATATATCTGTCGCTCATACACAGGCAGATATATCGAATGTTTCGCAGATATTCCTCATCAAAATCTTTCTGCCAGTCAAAAGGGATGTAACATCCTTCAATTATCATATTCTGTTCATTTTCAATAGCAGTTTTTGCCATTTCTCTGGTTACAGGCCATAGATAGTCTGTCAATTCCTGGTCATCATCAGGTGTCAGATTGGTATAATGACTTCTGATCAGTCCCATTTTGAGATGATCCTGACAAACGTAAGGGATTTTGTATTTTTCCATTAATTTCTGTGCCAGTCTTGTCTTGCATGTATGAGTAGCACCGGTAATAAAAAGTATCACACTATTCACATCTTGTTAAATCTGTATAATTCTGTATTCATAATATTGTGCTTCGTAAATGTCTACATATAATTATATCTTAAATAACACACTTCAAAGAATCAAGATGTATGGTTTTTCATGAAGGTGGTAATTCTATAAAGAAGTATGAAAACGAAAATTGAAATGACCGAGTATGAATGATTTTTTCCAAAACAGTCATGGTAAAATAGCAAAAACAGAATAAAAACAGACCATAAACGTTCATAAAACGTCGTAATGCACAAAAAATAAAACAAAATTTGTGAATTAGTACGATTGAATATGACTGAATTTGATTGTAGAATAAAATCAACAAATACAGAGAGGAGGACGGACAAATGATTTATACAGTAACGTTCAATCCGTCATTGGATTATATCGTGGCGGTAGATGATCTGAAATTGGGAGCCACGAACAGAACATCTTATGAACAGATGCTGGCAGGCGGCAAAGGAATTAACGTATCCTATGTGTTGAAGAATCTGGGAGTGGACAGTACAGCACTTGGATTCATGGCTGGTTTCGTTGGAGAAGAGATCAGGAGACGGATTCAGGAGGAAGGAATCCATGCTGATTTCCTGATGCTGGATGAGGGCGTATCCAGAATTAATGTAAAAATCAGAAATATCGACGGAACCGAAATTAATGGTATGGGTCCGGATATTTCAAAGGATAAAGTGGATGAGCTGATGCAGAAGATTCACACATTAAAACAGGGTGATATGCTGATATTGGCGGGCAGCATCCCAAAGTCTATGCCGGATACCATTTATATGGATATTATGGCGCAGTTGCAGGATAAGGGTATTGATATTGTAGTAGATGCTACAGGAGATCTTCTGATGAAGGTTCTGCCATATCATCCATTCCTGGTGAAACCGAATAACCATGAGTTAGAAGAGCTATTCGGTGTAGAGTTAAAGACCAGAGAAGAGGTTGTGCCTTATGCAAAAAAGCTGCAGGAGCAGGGAGCACGCAACGTACTGGTATCCATGGCAGGAGAAGGTGCAGTTCTGTTAGATGAGAAGGGAACAGAGCATATGAGCGAAGCACCCAAGGGCAAGGTCGTGAATGCAGTAGGCGCAGGGGATTCCATGGTAGCAGGTTTCGTAGCAGGTTATCAGGAGTCGGGCGATTATGAGTACGCATTCCATATGGGATTGTCTGCTGGAAGTGCCAGTGCTTTTTCAGAGAATCTGGCAACAGCAGAAGAAGTAAAGAATTTATTTAACACCATTCATAAAAAATAACGTTCCACGCAAAAGGCGAAAACGGGGGTCATGAATATGAGAATTACAGATTTATTGGATAAGAGAAGTATACAGCTGGCAGCGGCGCCGACAGATAAAGAGCATGCTCTGAAGCAGGCAGTTGCCTTGATGGAAGCAAGCGGTAAGCTGAGTGATGTGGCAGCCTATCAGAAACAGGTATTTGCCAGAGAAGAAGAGTCAACAACAGGCATTGGAGAAGGGATTGCAATTCCACATGGTAAATGCGATGCGGTAAAGAAACCGGGACTGGCAGCTATGGTCATTCCAAACGGTGTGGATTTTGATTCACTGGATGGAGAGCCTGTTACACTGCTTTTCCTGATCGCAGCACCGAATACCAAAGACAACGTACATCTGGATGTATTGAGCAAACTGTCAGTTATGCTGATGGATGAAGAGTTTACAGCAAAACTTCGTAATGCACAGAGTGTAGAGGAATTTTTACAGATTATTGACGAGGCGGATTCAGAGAAGGCAAGCATTGATGAGAGACTTCATACAGAACCTACAGTTCAGAGCAAGATTCTGGCAGTTACTTCTTGCCCGACAGGTATCGCACATACTTATATGGCAGCAGAAGGACTGGAAAAGGCAGCACAGAAAGCAGGCTGCACCATTAAGATAGAAACCAGAGGTTCTGGTGGAGCCAAGAATGTGCTGACACAGCAGGAGATTGATGAAGCTGATTGTATCATTGTGGCAGCAGATGCCAAAGTTCCTATGGAAAGATTCGATGGCAAGCATGTGATCGAATGTCAGGTTTCCGATGGTATCAGCAAGGCAGATGAGCTGATTGCAAGAGCATTGAAGAAGGATGCTCCTGTCTACAAGGCAGATACCAAGGTAGAAAATACACAGCGTAAAGGCAATTCAGACAGTGTAGCACATCGTATCTATATGCAGTTGATGAACGGTGTATCTCATATGCTTCCTTTCGTTGTCGGTGGTGGTATTCTGATCGCAATTGCATTTCTGATTGATGGTCAGTGCGTTGATATCAATGCTTTGACAGCAGAAGAGCGTAGCAACTTCGGTACAATCACACAGGCAGCAGCCTTTTTCAAAGGAATCGGTGGTGTTGCATTTGGACTGATGCTTCCGGTATTAGCAGGATTTATAGCGGAAGCCATTGCTGACAGACCTGGTCTTGCACTTGGTTTTGTAGGTGGTATGATCGCGGCAAATGGCAAGTCCGGTTTCCTTGGAGCTTTGGCAGCTGGTTTCCTTGCAGGATATGTGATTCTCTTATTAAAGAAGGTATGTGACAAGTTACCTGAGAGTCTGGAGAAACTTGCACCAGTGCTTTTTTACCCGGTATTTGGTATACTGATTATGGGTATCGGCATGAACTTCGTTGTAGAGCCTGTCATGGGTGCAATTAATACAGCCCTGAACTCAGGACTTGCAAGTATGAGCGGCACCAGCAAGATTTTACTTGGATTCATCCTTGGTGCAATGATGTCTATTGATATGGGTGGTCCATTCAACAAGGCAGCTTATGTATTCGGTACAGCATCTATTGCAGCTGGTAATTATGAAATTATGGCTTCTGTTATGATTGGTGGTATGGTTCCTCCTTGTGCAATCGCACTTGCAACTTTACTTTTCAAAGACAAGTTCACAAAGGAAGAGAGACAGTCAGGACCGACTAACTTCATCATGGGACTTGCGTTTATTACAGAAGGTGCAATTCCTTATGCAGCATCCGATCCATTACATGTACTTCCAGCATGTATCATCGGCGCAGGTATTGCAGGCGCATTATCCCAGGTATTTGGATGTACACTGATGGCTCCGCATGGTGGAATCTTCGTATTCCCTGTAGTTGGCAATGCATTACTGTATCTGCTGGCACTTGTAATCGGAACAGTGGTTTCCACATTTTTACTTGGACTCTTTAAGAAGAAGGTAGCTTAGGGTGGCTGCGAAGTGTGATGAGAAAGGGACGAATTGTGTGGATTTAGCAATGCAACACAGGCCCACTCTCGTTACGTGAAAAACGCAGCGGATACGTAGGTGTGCATAAGCCTTACGGCTATGCGCACCAAGTACCGGCGTTTTTCAAGTGCCTGCTTATGCATATGCTAAGTCCACGCAATTCTGGTTTCGGAAAGGAGCGTTTCGCAGTGCTAAGCGGGAGATATAATAGAAAAGCTGATTTATGGCTTTTTGAATATATAGTTTTGGTAGGTAGTAAGATAGATTCTTATATTTTAACTATGATATAATGAGCGTTAGTGAGGGGGAACATGCTTGCATGCTCATCCCGAACGGCGAATGACGATCATGAACGAAGTTCATGATATAATAAAAAGGAAAGGTGATTATTATGAAGACATTATCATATACAATTAAGGATGAGCAGGGAATTCATGCAAGACCGGCAGGAGAGCTGGTTAAGGCTGCAAAGGGATTTGCGTGTGAGATCAAGATTGGTAAGGGCGGTAACATGGTAGATGCCAAGAAGATCTTCGGTATCATGGGACTTGGTGCTAAGAAGGGTGATACAGTAGAGTTCACTTTCTCCGGCGAGGACGAAGAACAGGCATACACTGCAATCAGTGACTTCATGAACGCAAACCTGTAATGATACAGAGCCATGCAAGGCATGAGCACAACTTATAGGAGAAGTAACTATGAGAGCAGATAACAAGTAGACTCGTTATCCTATAAAGCTGTAAAACAGCGATTTTGTGAGTGTATTTTTTAAAATAGTTATTTCAACGTATAATCAGAGATTAAAACAGTATAACAGCGAAACGCGCGGCGATGAAATTGAATTGTGAATTTAAACATATGCAGGAGCAGGTACTTTGGAGCGGTCGGTACTTAATGCGCACAGCCGTTAGGCGCATGCACATTTATGTACCGCTACCAGCGACAAGTAGCGAGAGCGTGCCTGTGATGCATATATTAAAATTCACAATTCCTCCCACCCCCCCGATGCGTTTCGCGTCCCCCTATTTGGAGAAAAGAGGAATGAATATGCAAGTATGTCATGGAAAGAGCGTTTTTGGCGGTATTGCGATAGGTAAGCTTTGGGTATTTGCCAAGAAAGAGCATCAGATCGTAAGAGTTAAAGTGCAGAATCCCGAAGAGGAACTTGCACGTTTCGAGAAGGCAAAAGAGGAAGCAGTGAAACAACTGCAGAAATTGTATGATAAGGCATGCAAAGAAGTCGGTGAAGCCAATGCAGCCATTTTTGAGATTCATCAGATGATGCTGGACGATGAGGACTACACGGATTCTGTTCATAACATCATTACCTCTCAACAGGTCAATGCAGAATATGCAGTTGGTGTTACCGCTGATAATTTTGCCAATATGTTCGCTGCAATGGATGATGAGTATATGAAAGCCAGGGCAGCAGATGTAAGAGATATCTCAGAACGCCTCGTTTCTATTTTAAAGGGCAGTGGAAGTGGAGAACTGAACACAGATGAACCAGTCATTGTTATTGCAGAAGACTTGGCTCCATCAGAGACAGTACAGCTTGATAAGGATAAGATTCTTTCTTTCGTTACTGTGCATGGTTCCGTAAATTCCCATACGGCGATACTTGCCAGAACCATGAGTATTCCTGCACTTGTCAGCACACAGGAGCTTACTCTTGGTGAAGAACTCAATGGCAAAGAAGCTATCGTGGATGGTTTTGAGGGTGTCATCTATATTGAACCGGATGAGCAGACCAGAGCTACTCTGGAGAAGAAAAAGGCAGAAGAAGATGAGAAGAAGAAACTGTTACTGGATCTGAAGGGTAAGGAAGATATTACACTGGACGGACACAAGATTATGCTGTATGCTAATATCGGTAATACGGGTGACTTGGCTATGGTATTAAAGAATGATGCCAGTGGTATCGGTCTGTTCCGTAGTGAGTTTATTTATCTTGGCAGTGAGAATTTCCCAACAGAGAATGAACAGTTCCAGATCTATAAGTCAGTAGCAGAGACAATGGCAGGGAAGCGTGTCATTATCAGAACTTTGGATATTGGAGCAGATAAGAAGGTTGATTATTTCAATCTGGATCAGGAAGAGAATCCTGCAATGGGATATCGTGCGATTCGTATCTGCCTGTCACAGCCTGAGATATTCAAGACACAGCTTCGTGCAATCCTTCGTGCCAGCGTATATGGCAATATTGCTGTAATGTACCCCATGATCACATCTGTAGGTGAGGTTCATCGTATCAAAGAGATTATGGAAGAGGTCAAACAGGAACTTGACAGTCAGCAGATTGCGTATGGCGATGTGATGCAGGGTGTCATGATCGAGACTCCGGCAGCAGTCATGATCAGTGAGGAACTTGCAAAAGAAGTAGATTTCTTCAGTATTGGTACGAATGATCTGACCCAGTACACACTTGCAATAGACAGGCAGAATCCGAAACTGGATGCCTTTTATGATGCACATCATCCTGCTGTACTGCGTATGATTCGGATGACGGTTGAGAATGCACACAAGGCTGGTATCTGGTGTGGCATCTGTGGCGAGCTTGGTGCAGATACGGCTTTGACAGAAGAATTCCTGCGCATGGGCGTAGATGAGCTGTCAGTTTCACCGGGTCGTGTATTACCAATCAGAAAAATCATCAGAGAATCCAATTTGCAGAACGCATAAGGATATGTACGGAAAGGCATGGTTGTGATATGTTGACAGAGAAAAGGCAGGAAGAAATTGTTCGACTGGTTCAGGAGAGAGAGAGCATTACAGTAGCAGAGCTAAAAGACATTCTGCAGACATCAGAATCTACCATTCGAAGAGATATTACTTCTTTGGATAAAGAGGGGCGTCTGACCAAGGTGTTTGGCGGAGCGATTGCCCTTCGCACGGCGCAGATCGTGAATCAGGAGTTATCTGTTGTACAGAAGCAGGAATTGCAGACAACGGAGAAACAGGCGATTGCGCAGTATGCAGCAGCTCTCATCGAACCGGATGACTGTGTGTATCTGGATGCAGGAACGACGACAGGCTGGATGCTGGAATATATCAGAGAACCCAGAGCTACTTATATTACAAATGCTTTTTCCCACGCGAAGCGCCTCTCAGAAAAAGGCTTTCATGTCATTCTGATCGGCGGAGAATTAAAAGGCTCGACAGAAGCTATTGTTGGTGCAGAGGCGGTACTGAACATACAGAAATATCATTTCAGTAAAGGCTTTTTTGGAACCAATGGCATAGATCAGAAGATGGCTTTTACAACACCGGATATTAATGAAGCACTGGTAAAGCAGGTCGCAATGCGCAACACACAGGCAGAGAACCGATATGTACTGACCACTTCAGATAAATTTGACAAAATATATGCAGTTACTTTCTCCGGCTTCGAAGGTTCTGTGATTCTGACAGAGAAAATGCCAGGCGAAAGCTTCTGGAAAAATGTCAACATCCAGTGCGTGTAACGATTTAGAGCCAGATTTACAAAATTGCATCTTTATAAAAAACTCTTGCATATTCATTCACAATGTGATAGATTAAGTAAAAAGACGAGGTTGTCCTAAACAGGACTACTTCGTCTTTCGCTATTTACGGATAAAATCAATGGAATGAAATAAGAGGAGGAATCATTATGAAAAAGAAAACAGTAGGAATCATGTTATCACTTAGTATGGCTATGTCTCTTGTGGCATGTGGCAGTAGTACGCAACCGGCAGCAGCGCCTGTAGATACAGCAGAACCGGCGGCAACGACCCAGGCAGCAGAAACAACTGCTTCCTCTACAGAAGCAGCAACTGATACAGCTGCTTCCACCGCTGATGTGGCAACAATCAAGGACGGAACTCTCATGGTAGGTGTAGAAATTGGTTATCCTCCAATGGAATATTTTGATACAGATGGTGCTACCCCAATCGGATTTGACGTAGAGGTTGCCAATGCACTGGCTGATTATCTGGGACTGGAGCTTGAGTTGGTGGATACTTCCTGGGATGGCATTTTTGCAGGAGTAGACACTGGCAAATATGACTGTATCATTTCCTGTGTCAGCATTACAGATGAAAGAAAAGAACAGTTCAATCTGACCAAACCTTATGTATCAAACCACACTGTACTGATCGTTCCGAATGACTCTGAAATTGACTCCATGGAAGCTTTGAACGGACATTCTACCGCAGTACAGGCAGAGACAACAGCAGATGATTATATGAAGGAACACAGCGCAGAACTTGGGGTAGAGCTGTTCCAGTATGATAAAGTCATCAACTGCTTTGATGATCTGAAAGCAGGTCGTACAGATTCTGTATTCACTGACAGCGTAGTTGCAGCTTACTACCTTGGGGACGAGGCATCTAACTATAAGACTGTATGGGAAAATGAAGAATTAGAGCCAATTGGTATCTGCTTAAAGAAGGGGAATGATGGTCTGACCCAGGCAATTGATGATGCATTGGATGCACTGTCAGCAGACGGTACACTGGGTACGATTGCAGAAAAGTATTTTGGCACAGACTTAACAGCAGGTCTTAGATAAATACAGACAGAAGGGACTGGATTGCGTATGATACAGCAAATGATAAGCTGGCTGCCGCAGCTTCTAAACGGCGCGAAGATCACGATACTGCTTACTTTGTGTGCAGTATCCATGGGATTGTTACTGAGTATTTTTCTGGCGCTTGGTAAAATGTCCAAAAACAAAATATTGAGCGGGATATGCAGTGTCTACATATTTTTCTTCCGTGGAACACCATTGTTGATGCAGTTGTATTTTATTTACTTTGGACTGCCACAGATCAATATGGCACTCACAATCAACAGCCGTTTCTTTGCTGCTTTTCTGGCTTTTTCATTAAATAGTGCGGCATATTGTTCAGAGTTTATCAGAGCGGCAATCCAGTCTATTGACAGAGGACAGTTCGAAGCTTCCAAGGCGTTGGGACTGTCCAAAGCACAGACTATGCGACTGGTCATTTTTCCACAGTCTATCAGACGTCTGGTGCCATCGGTTGCCAATGAATTCATCATGGTGCTCAAGGATGCGTCACTGGTGTCCATTATTGCGCTGGCAGATCTGACCAAAGTAACCAGAGCGATTTCATCCTCCACAGGTACAGCTATGGTCTATATTCCTGCGATGATCATTTATCTGATTATGACCGCATTCTTTGAATTTATCTTCCGGCGCATGGAGACGAAATTCTCAAGATATGAGTAAACAAAGGGAAGAGGGAAAGACTATGTCAATGATTAGAACAGAACATCTTGCCAAGAGCTTTGGTGAGCTGGTTGTATTAAAGGATATCAATCTTACAGTGGAGCCGGGCGAAGTAGTAGTTATCATTGGTCCGTCAGGAGCCGGTAAATCTACTTTTTTACGTTCTTTAAATAATTTGGAAAAGATCACCAGTGGTAAGATTTTTATAGAAGATAAGCTTTTTTATCACAGGGAAAATGACAGAACAGTAGATAAAATGGAAGCAAAACAGCATAAGGATCTGTTACTGGAAATGGGAATGGTATTTCAGCGTTTCAATCTGTTCCCACATAAGACCGTATTGGAAAATGTCATGCTGGCGCCGGTGCATGTGAAAAAGGTCAGCAGGGAAAAGGCAGAGGAGACGGCTAAGGATTTGATTGCAAAAGTAGGGCTGGCAGATAAACTGGATGAATACCCGGCAAGACTTTCAGGTGGACAGCAGCAGCGTGTGGCGATAGCCAGAGCACTTGCCATGGAGCCCAAGATGATGCTTTTTGATGAGCCGACCTCGGCACTTGACCCGGAACTGGTTGGCGAAGTGCTGAATGTTATGAAAGACCTTGCCAATCAGGGAATGACGATGATATGCGTCACGCATGAGATGGGATTTGCCAGAGAAGTAGCAGACAAAGTAGTATTCATGGCAAAAGGCATGATTCTGGAAGAAGGAACACCAGAAGAAATCTTTACCAATCCAAAGACCCCGGAAGCAAGACAATTCCTCAAAAGTGTGCTATAATGCAATTTTGGTAACTATTCAGAGCCATGCAAATTGAGGCAGAATATGCTTGTTTACAAGCATATTTGACTCGATTTATATGGCGAAGTAACCACATGAACAAAAGGAAAGCTGTAAAACAGCGATTTTGTGAATGGGGTTCTGAATAGTTACAGTAAAATACAGAGGAGTATGATTATGAACAAGTTTGTATTGCGGCAGTCATTGATTCTGCTTTTGACGGCAACTATCTGGGGTGTTGCTTTTGTGGCACAGAGCGTAGGAATGGATTACGTTGGACCGTTCACTTTTAATGCTGTAAGAAATGTGATAGGTGGTCTTGTGTTGCTACCTTGCATCGGACTTTTAAATAAGCTGAATGGCAAAGAAACACATCAGGAAAGTAAGGAAGAAAAACGAACACTGATTACAGGTGGTATCTGTTGTGGTATCTTACTGTGTATTGCGAGCAATTTGCAGCAGTTCGGCATCATGTATACAACAACCGGTAAAGCAGGCTTCATTACAGCAATGTACATAGTAATTGTTCCTTTGCTGGGGGTTTTCATGCATAAAAAGATAGGCATGCGTATCTGGATTGGAGTAGGTATTGCAGTTGTTGGTATGTATCTGTTGTGTGGACTTGGTAAGAATGCAGCCTTGCAGAAAGGCGACTGGCTGCTGATAGGCTGTGCAATCTGCTTCTCTTTTCATATTTTAACGATTGATTATTTCTCACCAAAAGTCGATGGTGTGAAGCTTTCCTGCATTCAGTTCTTCACTTGTGCGATTCTGTCAGCAGTATGTATGCTGATATGGGAAGAACCAAGCATTAGTGCAATTTTGACGGCGTGGATGCCGGTTCTGTATGCCGGAGTCCTTTCCTGTGGCGTGGCATATACTTTGCAGATTATCGGACAAAAGGGCATGGATCCTACGGTGGCATCGTTGATTCTGAGTCTGGAATCCGTTGTATCCCTGATTGCCGGCTGGCTGATACTGGGACAGAGATTGTCGAACAGGGAATTGCTAGGGTGTGCACTGGCATTTGCAGCAATCATACTGGTACAGATCCCGGCGAAAAGTAAATAATAATTTTATGTGGATTCTTTTTATTGATTTTATAGAAGTAATAACAATGAATGAAGGTACGCTAATGCTTGATAATAAGGCTTACTTAGTATATACTATGTATATACTAAACGAGAGGAGAGATTGTATGCAGACGCAGGTAAAGGAGTGGGGAAATAGCCAGGGAATCAGATTACCCAAGGAAGCATTGAAAAGTGCAGGAATTGGAATAAATGAGATATTAGAGGTTACGGTGTCAAATGGTGTTATAACCTTGAAAAAGTCATTTCGACATAAGACATTAGAGGAAAGAGCATTGGAATTTGATGGAAAATTAATGCTTGATGGAGAATATGACTGGGGTGAGCCGGTTGGAAGAGAGGTATGGTAATGGAATATTTGCATCAGGGTGATATTCTTAAAATAGAAAAGATTAAACATCCGGTATTAGTTGCAAGTAAAGATTTTTTTAATACCAGTGGTGAAATAATAGGATGTCCTATTATAGAACATTCTATCCCAGGACCGCTCCACATTTGGACATCGGGTGAAAATGTAGAAGGATATATACAGTGTGAGAAGCTTGCACTGTTAGATTTATCAGTTCGTGGTTATAAGAAAATAGATAAATTACCAATATCTGAAATGATTAATGTGTCAGATGCTATTCAGGGTATTTTTGAATATATATAAGGAAATAGGGAAGCGCAGAAGGTAAACGGAGCATGCAAATATAATTTCATTTCCTGTTGCAATCTTTTTTGTGTTAAAAATATTGCATACATATTGCCGATAAGATTATAATAGACAAAAAGATAATAAGTGGTGAGTGATATATTGTATGATTTGAAGGGAGGAATTGTCAATGGGAGCAACGGTAAATAAGTCAGAACTTATAGATGCAATGGAAGAAAATCAGAAGGATGTTCGGAGAATGGTAATGGACAGCTATCATGATATTGAGCGTGGAAAAGGCAGGGATTACAAAGAATTCTTTGCAGAATTAGAAAGCAGGTATAGAAAAGTAAATGTATAAAGTTATGATGCTTCCTTTGGCAGAGAATGATATCGAGGACAATACAGATTATATTGCATATGAGAAAAAAGAACCTGAAACAGCGTTGAAATTGGCAATGGGGTTTCGTAATACAATTGCTAAACTTGAATTTATGCCTAAACAGCATGAGCTTGATGAAGATGAAGAATTAGCGGTACTGGAAATTCGAAAGTGCTATTATAAAAGTTATAAGATATATTTCTATATAGATGAAAGAAATAGTATAGTGTACGTATTGAGAGTTTTACATATGTTGGTAAACGCAAAACCAATATTGCTGAATATGAGATTTTGATTTTGAAAAATGAGTAAGAAACAAATATAGATTATCCAAAGGGCGATGGAATTACCATTGCTCTTTTTGATTGTAAATAAATAAACTCTATTGACACTATGCAATACATAGTATACAATACATACTATACATTACACAGTATTCACATAGGAGGTGATAAATATGGACACACAGAGAAAGAAAGGTGTATTGGAGGTATGTGTCCTTTCGGTCTTGAAGAGAGGTCCTTCGTATGGCTACCAGATCATACAGGATGTTTCAGATTGCATCGAGGTAACGGATTCTACAATGTATCCCATTCTGCGGCGATTGGAGTCGGGGGGATATGTGACGACGTATTCTATGGAACATAATGGACGAACCAGAAAATATTTCCAGATCACAGATATGGGAGTGCAGAAGATACAGGATTTTCTTGATGAATGGGATGAGATGAAGCAGATCTACGCATTTGTTGGAAAGAATTTTAATAGTGAGGGACAGGATACAGAAAGACTAACTATTAAAAGTCAAGTCAAAAATGAAAATTTTTGAATGAATTG
>CAVBMG010000028.1:0-34012 GCA_963596435.1 Agathobacter sp. | reverse complement strand
TGTGAAATAATAGAGTGAATTGGTTCATGGGATGAAGCGTCCTTTCTATATGTAAATGTAATGATTTGTAACTATTCAGAGCCATGCAAATTGAGGCAGAATATGCTTATTTATAAGCATATTTGGCACAATTTATATGGCGAAGTAACCACATAAGCAAAAGAAAAGCTGTGAAACAGCGATTTTGCGCATGGGGTTCTGAATAGTTATAACAATTTTATTATAACGGAGGGCGCAGAAAAGTACAACCGAATATTTATATTGCAACATAATGTTAAGATGTGTATACTATATAAAGCGTAATATGCTCTGAATACGTGATTCTATGGGCAGAAATGAATAAATATGGTAATACATCAACCAAAATAAAGAGAGGTATATTTTATGAATAATAAGATAGCATTGATTACAGGTATCACAGGACAGGATGGTTCCTATCTTGCAGAGTTCCTGCTGGAGAAGGGATATGAAGTACATGGTCTGATCAGAAGACACAGTATCTCCAACACAGCAAGAATCGATCATTTAATTGCATCTGATTACTATAAGACAAAATTTTTCCTGCATTTTGCAGATACAACAGATTCTTCCAACTTAATGAGAATTATCGGAGAGATCAGACCTACAGAAGTATACAATCTGGCAGCACAGTCTCATGTAGGTGTGTCTTTTGAAGTACCTGAATATACAGCAGAAGCAACAGGTGTCAGCACTTTGAAGCTCTTGGAGGCAATCCGTGTAAACGGCGGTAATTGCAGATATTATCAGGCTTCTACTTCTGAATTATTCGGTGGTATTCCTGAAACTGCACCTCAGAGCGAAGCAACACCTTTTTATCCAAAGAGCCCTTATGGTGTAGCAAAGTTATATTCTTACTGGATTACAGTAAATTACAGAGAATCCTACAACATGTTTGCATGTAATGGTATTCTGTTCAATCATGAATCTCCAAGACGTGGTGAGAACTTCGTAACAAGAAAGATTACTCTTGCAATTGCCAACATCATTGCAGGCAAGCAGGAGAAGCTGTCTCTTGGTAATATGAATGCAAAGAGAGACTGGGGCTTTGCCGGAGACTATGTAGAAGGTATGTGGCTGATGTTACAGCAGGACAAGCCAGGAGATTATGTACTGGCTACCAATGAGACACATACTGTACGTGAATTCGTAGAAGCAGCATTTGAAGAACTGGGTGTAGAGATTCGCTGGGAAGGCGAAGGCGTCAATGAGAAGGGCTATGATGCACAGACAGGAAGACTTCTTGTAGATGTAAACCCTGAATTCTATCGTCCGGCAGAAGTAGAATTCCTGTGGGGCAATGCAGCAAAGGCAGAGAAGGAACTGGGCTGGAAGCGTAAGATAGACTTCAAGCATCTGGTAGCTATGATGATGGATTCTGACCTGAAGGAAATTGCAGGCATGTCCACAGAAGAATACAGAAATCGTTAGAATAATATAAAGAGGTGTTAGTCATGTTAAACAAGACAGATAAAATCTATGTAGCAGGACACAGAGGATTAGTAGGTTCTGCAATTGTAAGAAATCTGAAAGCAAAGGGCTATACCGATGTGATCGGCAGAACTCATAAAGAGTTGGATCTGACCAATCAGGCAGCTGTAAGAACTTTCTTTGAAACAGAAAGACCGGATGTTGTTGTGCTCGCAGCAGCAAAAGTAGGCGGTATCAATGCCAACAATACAACACCAGCAGAATTTGCCTATGAGAATATGCAGATTCAGTGTAACGTTATCAAATGCTGTCATGATTATAAAGTAAAGAAATTATTATTCCTTGGCAGTACATGTATCTATCCTAAGATGGCTCCACAGCCAATTCCTGAAGACGCATTGTTGACAGGTCCTCTTGAAGTGACCAATGAGGCATATGCAATTGCCAAGATTTCGGGATTGGAAATGTGTAAATTCTATAAGAGACAATATGGTGATGATTTCATCAGCTGTATGCCTACCAACCTGTATGGACCATATGATAATTATGACCTTTCCGGCTCTCATGTTATGCCGGCAATGATCCGTAAATTCCATGAAGCCAAAGTAAACAATGCACCAAGCGTTGAACTTTGGGGAACAGGCACACCTCTTCGTGAATTCCTTTACGTAGATGATATGGCTGACGCATGCGTATTCCTTTTGGAAAACTACAGTGGAGAGCAGCATGTTAATATCGGTACCGGTAAAGAAGTGACCATTAAGGAACTGGCTGAGACCGTAAAGAGAACAGTAGGCTATACCGGAGAGATCGTATGGAATACAGCAATGCCTGACGGTACTCCAAGAAAACTGACTGATGTAACCAAACTGCACAATCTGGGCTGGACACATAAAGTAGAACTGGAAGAAGGCGTAAAGCTTGCTTATGACTGGTTCAGAGATAATGTATCTGAAGCCAGGATGTGATAACTATTCAGAGCCATGCAAATTGAGGCAGAATATGCTTGTTTACAAGCATATTTGACTCGATTTATATGGCAAAGTAACCACAATGAACAGATAACAAGTAAACTTGTTATCCAGGAAAGCTGTGAAACAGCGATTTTGTGAATGGGGTTCTGAATAGTTATAAATGTAGTGTGAAAAAAGTGGAGAGAAAATGGAAGGTCAGGAAAGAGTAGAAGTATTGGGAGCAACAACTACAAAATTGTTGAGACTGGGGTTTCAGGCTCAGCAGATCGGGTATCGGTATCTGAGGGAGGCTGTATGGGTCGTGTGCAGTGACCCGGAGATGATTACCAGCGTGACCAAGCTTCTATATCCTGAAATAGCCAAACGTTTCTCGACCACGGATAAGCAGGTAGAACGTGCAATCCGCAATTCTATCGAGACTGCCTGGGTGAAAGGCAACAGGGATGCCTGGAAGGCTTTAGCCGGACAGTCGATACAGGAAAATGCAACCAGACCGACCAATAGGGAAATGATCAGCCTGTTGGCCGGATCTGTCAGTAAGGAGAGTTAAGAAGTGGGAGCATATACGAAGCTGTTAAGCATTATTGTCCCCTGCTACAATGAAGAGGAAAGTGTTCCTCTGTTTTATCAGGAGGCTATAAAGCAGGAGACTTTTTTCCATGAAAAAGATGTAGAACTGGAACTGATCTTTGTAGATGATGGTTCTAAGGACAGAACAGTTGAAGAAGTGAAGAAATTAAGAGAAAAGGATGAAAGAATCCATCTGGTGTCTTTTTCCAGAAATTTCGGAAAAGAAGCTGCAATCATAGCAGGACTTCAGAAAGCAAAGGGAGATTTCACTGTGCTGATGGATGCAGACCTTCAGGACCCACCTGCTCTTTTACCGGAAATGTATGGTTATATTGAACAGGGATATGACTCTGTGGCGACCAGACGTGTAGACCGAAAGGGAGAACCACCGATCAGATCGTTCTTTGCAAGAAGATTCTATGGTCTGATGCGTAAGATATCCAAGACAGAGATTGTAGATGGAGCAAGGGATTATCGGCTGATGACAAGACAGGTAACAGATGCTATCCTGTCTATGAGAGAGTATAACCGTTTCTCCAAGGGAATCTTTGGCTGGGTAGGATATAAGACCAAATGGCTGGAATATGAGAATGTGCAGAGAGCTGCCGGTGAGACCAAGTGGAACTTCTGGAAGCTGTTTTTGTATTCTCTGGATGGCATTATGGCTTTTTCCACAATGCCGTTATCCATTGCATCCTTTTTTGGAATTTTATTCTGTATTCTGGCATTTGTCTTTATGATCTTTATCTTTGTCAGAGCTTTGATCTATGGAGATCCGGTAGCAGGCTGGCCTTCCATGGTATGTATTATTTCCTTTATCGGAGGCGTTCAGCTGCTGTGTCTGGGTATTATGGGACAGTATATGAGTAAGCTCTACATGGAAGTAAAAGACAGACCCAAATATCTGGTGAAGGAAGAATTCTAAAGATATGGAAATAAGAGACTGGAAAGAATATGCAGATACAGTCAGTATCGTAGTACCTGTATATAATGCCGGACGTTTTCTGGCAGAGACAATTGAAATGGTACAAAAGCAGACCTATACAGACTGGGAATTGCTTCTGGTAGATGACTGTTCTGCTGATGATAGTATGGAGATCGCAAAGCGATATGCTGCACAGGATAATAGGATTCATCCCATTATACAGGAGAGAAATGTCGGTGCTGCATGTACAAGAAATACAGGAATTGGACAGGCTAAAGGACGTTTTCTGTGTTTCCTGGATGCAGATGATATCTGGTTGGAAGATAAACTGGAAAAAGAACTGGCATATATGCGTGCTCAGGATGCAGGATTTGTATTTACCGGGTATGAATTTGCAGATGAAAAAGGCGTAGGGCTTGGTAAGATCGTGCATGTTCCGGCAACTATAAAATATGAGCAGGCGCTGAAGAATACAACGATATTTACATCAACAGTCATGATCGACAGAGACAAGATTGCAGATGAGGATATTTATATGCCTCAGATTGCCAGTGAAGATACTGCAACCTGGTGGCATATTCTGAAAAAATACCATACAGGATATGGATTGGACGAGAATCTTGTAAAATACAGGAGGTCACAGGGGTCTTTATCTTCCAATAAAATGGTGGCAATTCGCAGAATATGGGCATTATATCGAAAGCAGGAGAGACTTTCGGTAATCAGGAGCGCTTATTGTATGTGCTTCTGGGCTTGCAGAGCCGTATTACGCAGGGTATAGAGTATCAAAGGCATATATAAACAGTGCTGATAAAGCGCAGATGGGAGTAGGCGTGAAACACTTTGAATCAGTAAAAAGAATCATTATATTACAACTTGCAGTTATAGGATTGCTGATGCAGACGATTGCTTACGTATATGTATGGCGGACAGTATATAATGATATTATGCAGAAATATATGTGGAGAAATTTTACAGGCAGAGGTTTCTGGCTTCTGGCAGCAGTTTATCTGGTGCTCCTGCTGTTCTTCACGGGCACATACGGAGGATTGAAGATCGGATATCTCAAACCGATGGATGTTTTCTTCTCACAGGTGCTGTCATTGATCTTTACCAATGTGATTTCGTATTTTCAGATTTCATTGTTGTCATTAAAGATGGTAACTGCATATCCGCTGATACTTATGACACTGGTGCAGATTGGTATTTCTGCGGTCTGGGTATTTATCTGTCAGAGCTTTTACAGACAGCTGTTCCCACCTAGAAAGCTGCTTTTGATCAGTGGAGACCGTCCGATAGAGGATATTCTGCATAAGTTTGAAAGCCGCAGAGATAAATACGAAGTGGTCAAATGTGTGCGGGAGGAACTTGGACAAAAGGCATTGGAACAGGAGATTCTGGAGCGATATGATGGTATTGTTCTGTGGGATATCAATACAGGACTGCGTAATAAATTGCTGAAATTCTGCTACAGCAGAAGCATCAGAGTCTATATGATGCCTAAGATTCCTGATATTATGATTCAGGGAGCTTCCCAGCTGCATCTGTTTGATACGCCGATTCTCTTCACAAGAGAATATTCCATGACAGTAGAACAGCGCTTTGTAAAAAGGGCAATTGATATTATTTGTTCGCTGATATTGATTATCATTACATCACCAATCATGATAATAACAGCTGTTATCATAAAATGCTATGATCATGGTCCGGTGCTGTATAAACAGGTTCGCTGCACCAGAAATATGGAAGAATTCAAAATTGTAAAATTCCGCAGTATGAGAACCGATGCGGAGAAAGACGGTGTGGCAAGACTGGCATCCAAGAATGATGACAGAATTACACCGATAGGAAAATTCATCCGAAAGGTAAGAATTGATGAATTACCACAGCTGTTCAATATATTAAAAGGAGAAATGTCTTTTATCGGACCAAGACCAGAAAGACCGGAGATTATCAGACAGTACCAGGAGGATATGCCGGAGTTTACTTTCAGAACCAAGGTAAAAGCAGGCTTGGCAGGATATGCCCAGGTATATGGCAAGTACAATACGACTCCTTATGATAAATTGAAACTGGACTTATTTTATATAGAAAATTACAGCGTATGGCTTGATATTAAGCTGATGCTTCTTACTCTGAAGATTTTATTCCAGCCTGACAGCACGGAAGGCGTGGAAGAGAATCAGGTAACTGCAATGAAGGAGATCAGAAAAGAGGAGGAAGAGAAGTAATGCAGGATACGCACAGGATACAGGAAACATATCCCAAAGAAGGCATTGACAGTAAGGCTTATCTGCTCTGCTTTCTAAGACGTATACCATATATGCTGCTCATAGGACTGACCGGTGCCATAATAGGCAGCGGTCTGTATTTGCTTATAGCGGCAATCAATAACAGGACACCTGTGTATATGCAGGAGACAGAATATTATATTGATTTTGCCCCCGGACGTATTGAGGCAAAGGATTATTACAATGCCTTTACCTGGAATGATGTGATGGGAACAGATCTGATCATGGATACAATGATGGATGTTCTTGGTGATACGTATTCCAGAGAATCAGTAAAAGAAATGATAACGGCTGATATTTTATCTGATGTAAGGTATCTGACCATTACTGTACAAGGTGTGGACGAAAAGAAAGTCGAAGCTGTGAGCAATGCAGTACAGGAAGCACTGACAGCACTTGGCAGCCGGGAGGATTTGTTTGATTCTATCACCTTGATCGAAGATAATGGCGTGAAGCTTGCTCCCAGACCATATTTTACCTGGAGAGCCGCATTTCTTGGATTTCTCATTGCAGTATGCATAGAGATATTCAGATTCAGCATCCGGTTTGGAATCGGAGATACCTTCTACACCAAGAAACAAATCAGACAAAGATTGAATATCCCTGTACTTGGCTTGTGGTATCAGACGGACAATCACCATGATGGAGAAGAGGAATTGCAGACCTCTTTCGCAGTACAATCCGTTATGAATCAGGACGTAATTTTTGTAGATGTAATAAATGGAAATTACGCAGAACAGTTTTATGAGCAATATACATCCATTTATAGCCCCAAAGCAAATGGTTCATTACAGACAATTTCCTACCCTATCACCAGACAGGAAGAGTACAATAAACTTGAAACTGCTAACGTTATTTTGGTAATACCCTTTGATATTCCCTGTGCAAATCAGGCAGAAGATATCGTATGTGAATTACAACGAAGAAATTGCCATATTGCAGGAGCAGTCCTGACAAATTGTAGCCATAGATGGGTAAAAGCATATTATAATAAATTTAGTACATGAAAGAGGAAAATAGCGAAACGTACATGCAGGAAACAGAATTGCGTAGCTTATATAATGCATAAGCAGGCACTTGAAAAACGCCGGTACTTGGTGCGCATAACCGTAAGGTATATGCACACCTACGTATCCGCTGCGTTTTTCACGTAGCGAGAGCGTGCCTGTGTTGCATTATAAAGCAACACAATTCGTCACTTTTATACGTTCCCTTCCCTTTCCCTTATCCCATATATAGAAATGAGGTTTAATATGACACTGGAAGTACTGGTATCCGCAGTAAATCAGCAGATTCGTGAGCTGGCAGAAAGAATGCACCTGGAAAGCGATGCAGTCATAATCAATCAGACAGATCATTTTGCATATGAAGAATATAAGCACCAGAACAATATCATCCGTGGATATAACTTCGCAGAAAAAGGCGTAGGTCTGTCCAGAAACAACGCTCTGCTGCGTGCAAAAGGCGATATTGTGCTGTTTTCGGATGAAGATATCATATATGATGCCGGCTATGCAGATAAAGTTCTCAAAGAATTTGAGAAGCACCCGGAAGCAGATATGCTGCTGTTCAATATCCGGGTAGGAGAATCCAGAGCTACCTATTATACAGAGAAGTTTCATAGAGTGCATATCTGGAATGCTGGCAGATATCCTACGTACTCCTTCGCAGTACGAAGAGAGAGACTTCAGGCTGCCAATATTACCTTTTCCCTGTTATTTGGTGGTGGCACCAAATACAGCAATGGAGAGGACAGTCTGTTTTTGAAAGATTGTTTGTCTTATGGATTCAAAGTCTATGCAACACCAGTGGAACTGGGTGCAGAGACAGAGAGAGAATCTACATGGTTCCACGGATATCATGAGAAATTCTTTACAGACAGAGGCGTGCTGTACCACTTCCTTTATGGAAAGCTTGCAGGGCTGATGGCTGTAAGATTTCTGATGGCACATGGGAAGCTTATGTGTCAGGAGATACCAAGGAATAGAGCATTACAGCTTATGAAGGCAGGTATCAGATCAGTCCGTGGATTGTGACAAAATAAATTTTTGGATGACAGAAAGGTTTCATGGTAATGACACAGGATGTAATACTATCTATGTTATTCTATCTGCTGATTGCAGTGACAACGATATATATGGCATATAAAGTACAGTGCAGCAGACAGTCAGGGAATGTCATTCTGACCAGAACCTATTACTGGGGAATCTTTATGATTTTGTTCCTGTGTTCTGCATTTCGTTTCAATGTAGGCAATGATTACAGTCAGTATACACAGACTGCACATGAAGCCAGTGTTGGCGGTTACGTAGTGACAGAAGCCGGCTTTAACTGGCTGGTAAGACTGGTGTATGGAGTATGTGGTGGCGAATATTACGAAGTGGTATTTGCTGTGTTTGCTCTATTTACTCTTGTGCTTTTTCTAAAAGTAATGTATGAACAGAGTGAAGACTTCGCCTTTGCCTTTTTTCTGTTCATGACACTGGGACTGTATTTTCAGACCTATAATACAGTGCGCTATTACCTTGTATTGGCTATGGCACTATATTCGATACGCTTTTGTCTTCAGCGTGACTGGATTAAATTCATCTGTTGGATATTACTTGCCTCTTTATTCCATAAATCAGTACTGATCGTAATTCCAATATACTGGATTGCAACCTTTATATGGAAAAGATGGCTTATAATAACGTGTGTTATTACAAGCGTAATCTGCTTTGTGGCAAAAAAATATGTATTAAAGCTGGCACTGATACTGTATCCCTCTTATGAAAATACTGTATTCCTGGAAGGCGGAACCAGTGTTGTCACGATACTGCGCTGTCTTTTGGTTCTGGGATTGTATCTGTGGTATATCAGATACATTAAAAAGAACGATATACACAATGAGAAAGAACAGGAGATCAGGATGTATGCGCAGCTCAATTTCCTTGCACTGATATGCTGTGTATTTTTCTCTTTTCTTCCGGTCGTTACCAGGATCGTATACTATTTCAGTGTCAATCAGATTCTGATGCTGCCCATGATCACAGCAGGAATAGCAGACGAGACAGCCCGTAAAAAGGTGAAATATCTGATTATCGCATTCTGTGTATTGTATTTTGTGGTATTTCTTATGATGGCGGGACAGCCGGGAGTGAAGCTTCTGCCATATAGAAGCTGGTTATTTGAGTCAGAACGGTTCTTATATAAGTAGAAAGGTCGCGTAGTAAATGGAGCATTCAATAAGTTACAGTATTATAGTAGTATGCCTGAATGCAGGTAAAAGATTGATGGAAACGATAGAGAGCATCCGTTCACAGACGTATGGCAAATACGAGATTATCATAAAAGACGGGATGTCTACGGACGGTTCTCTGGATTCATTGATACAGGAAGCAGACAGAGGAGACAGCAGAATCCGTATTCATTCTCAGGCGGATAAGGGAATCTATGATGCCATGAATCAGGCGGTAGGATATGCGAAAGGAGATTATCTGTTCTTCCTGAATGCAGGGGACAGCTTCTATAATAAAGAGGTATTATATAAAATAACAGAAGTTATTGAAATGAATAAGCCGGATATTGTATATGGTAATCTGTATCATAAGGCACTGCATTCTGTGATACAGTCAGCACCTGCAATTAATGATTTTACCTGTTACAGAAATGTGCCATGTCATCAGACGTGCTTCTATCGCAAAGAGCTTTTTGCAGAGAGAGGATATAATCCTGTTTATAATGTGCGCGCCGATTATGAACATTTTCTATGGTGCTATTATAAAAGAAGGGCAACCACTCTGTATGCGCCCATCATTGTAGCAGCTTACGAGGGCGGTGGTTATTCAGAGACAGCCGAGAACAGAAAACGCTCAGCAGCGCAGCATAGAGAGATTACAAGATTCTATATGGGAAGAGCAAAAGCAGGAAAGTATCGTATGCTCATGATACTCAGCCTGGCGCCTCTTCGTACGAAAATGGCAGAGAGTGAGAAATTCTCCGGTTTCTATAACCGGGTGAAGAGTGGGATATATAAAGTGACTGGAAAGGGAAGGTGAGATGCAGAATGAAGGTTCTATGGTTATGCAACATTATGATACCGTTTATTGCCAAAAGCCTGGGACAGAAGCTGGTAGTCAAGGAAGGGTGGCTCTCAGGACTTTCTGATAAATTGATTGAAAATCGTGATGAGAATAAAATAACACTTGCTATTTGCTTTCCTACCTCCGATGACTTTCATATGGCACAGAACGACCAGTCTTTATTTGTAAAAGACACGGTAAGAGGAGTTCCCTATTATATGTTTCGTGAGGACACTGTGCATCCGGAAAACTATGATGCTTCTATGGAACAGAGCCTGAGAGCAGTAATAGATGACTTCCAACCGGATATTGTTCATATCTTTGGAACAGAATTTCCACATACACTGGCTATGGTGAAGGCTTTTGGAAATCCGGAGCGTACTCTGATTGGTATTCAGGGGTTATGTTCTGCGATTGCACAGGTATATATGGCAGATTTGCCTTCCAATGTATGTAAAAAGAAGACGTTTCGTGATATTATCAAAAAAGACGGATTACTGGAGCAACAGGAGAAATTCGTACAAAGAGGAAAGTACGAGAAGGAAGCTATTGCGATGGCAGGTCATATTACCGGAAGAACTGATTTTGACCGGGAATATGTAGATAAGATTAATCCTAATGCAAAATATCATTTCATGAATGAGACATTGCGTGAGGAGTTCTACCATGACAGCTGGAATATAGACAGGATAGAGAGATATTCCATTTTCCTGAGTCAGGGCAATTATCCTATCAAGGGCTTGCATCATGTGCTGGATATTCTGCCTGATCTGATAGAGGCACATGAAGAGACTATGCTGTATGTAGCCGGTGATGTGATTACTGCGAATGATACCCTGAAAGATAAGATCAAGATATCCGGGTATGGCAAATATCTGTTGACACAGATCCGTAAGAATAAGCTGCAGGATCATGTCAAGTTCCTTGGCAGACTACAGCCGGACAGAATGTGTGCAAGAGATTTAAAGACCCATGTGTTCGTGTGTCCGTCAGCAATAGAGAACTCCCCCAATTCTGTGGGAGAGGCAATGTTACTGGGAGTGCCTACAGTGGCTGCTAACGTAGGCGGTATTCACAATCTGTTGACGGATAATAAGGACGGATTGTTGTATAAGCCGGATAACCCACAGCAGATGAAGCAGGAGATTCTCAGAATTATGGATGATGATAAGCTGGCTATGTCCTTGTCATCCAATGCAAGAAGCCATGCTGCACATACGCATAATCCTGACTTAAATTATCGCAGATTACTGGAGATTTACCATGAAATTGACCATAGTATCTAATTATATCAATCATCATCAGATTCCTATGGCATCTGAATTATATGCAAAGCTCGGTGAGAACTTTACATTTATTCAGACACAGCCTATGGAAGAAGACCGCGTGAAAATGGGCTGGGGAAGTGAGATATCCTCTTTGCCATATCTGAAACTGTATTATGAGCAGCCACAGAAATGTGCAGAACTCATGATGGACAGTGATATTGTAGTATTCGGCGGTGTAGAGGATGAGAGCTATATCAAACCCCGTCTTCAGGCTGGTAAGATCGTAATCCGTGCCAGTGAACGTTTATACCGCGAGGGTCAGTGGAAGGCAATTTCTCCCAGAGGATTGAAGAAAAAGCATGAGGACCATACCCGGTATAAAGATGCTCCGGTCTATCTGCTATGTCATGGAGCGTATGTGGCTTCTGATTTTCAGATCATCAAGGCATATCCCAATAAGAAATTCAAATGGGGATATTTCCCGGAGGTGAAGGAATACAATCTGGAATCCCTTTTCCTGCGTAAACTGCATTTGGATGAACAGGGCAATACCTGTGTCAGAATCCTTTGGGCAGGCAGGTTCTTAAAACTGAAGCACCCGGAATATGCAATTAATATCGCATGTTATTTAAAAAAAGAAGGTGTATCATTCCATCTGGATATGGTAGGTGGCGGAGAAATGGATGAGAAGCTTCGCCAGATGACTAAGAAATATCATCTGGAACAGGAAGTGACTTTTCACGGTTATCAGTCTCCTAAGAATGTAAGGCGGTTCATGGAGGAAGCGGACATTTTCCTCTTTACCAGTAATTATCTGGAAGGCTGGGGAGCTGTACTGAATGAGTCCATGAACAGTGCCTGTGCTGTTGTTGCAGGACATGGAATCGGAGCGGTGCCGTTTCTGATACAGGATGGTAAGAATGGTCTGGTCTATAAGAACGGAAGATATGAGGAATTTCGTGATGAAGTACTGCGCCTGGCCAAGGATGAGAAACTGAGACAGGAACTGGGCAGACAGGCTTATGAGACGATTATCAGAGAATGGAATCCAAGAGAAGCAGCGAACAGACTTTATACATTCTGTGAGGGCTTATTGGAAGGTCAGGTTATCCCACAGGAGCATGGACCACTTAGCATAGCACCTGTTATTTCACCGAAAAAGGGATATCAGTACACGAAGAGGGAAGTATAAAGCGTATGTCGAGAATTTATGTGTGTCACACATTTTATCATGTATATGTCTCTATTTTGAAAGAGATGAAGCTGGAGAGAGAGGATACTGCCTATGAGAAGGGAGATATTGCCCTGAGCAGTATTTCTACGGATTTTGGAGATCTGGAAGAGAGATTGCGCAAGACTGGTATTTTCCGTCAGGTTATGGCACTTGATGAGAAAAGGGAAGAGTTCTTTCCACAGCTTGCCAAGTATCGTAAGAATTACAGCAACATTCTCAAACATATGGTAAATCGTATGATCTTTACCAAGGCACTGGCAAAGTGCGAAGAACCTTATATGACGATTGATTTTGCATCCTATCAGGATATTTATGTCTTTTGCGACAGCGACCCGATAGGATATTATCTGAATTATAAACATATTCCATATCATGCAGTGGAGGATGGTCTGGATTGCCTTAAAAATCTGGATGATGCCTATGTAGCCAACCATGGTCACTTTAAGCTCAAGGCATGGTTTTCCAGACATAATCTGATTTTTATTATGAATGGATGGGGAAAATACTGTCTGGATATGGAGATCAATGACAGAAGTGTTGTACCGACAGATTGCCCACGTTTTGTAGAGGTGCCTCGTAAACCTTTGGAAAAGGCATTGACTTCCAGACAGAAGAAGCTGATGGTGCAGGCTTTTATTCCAGATGCAGATGAACTGCTGGCTCAGTTGGAACCAAGATTTCCGGGAGAAGAATTTGTCATGTTCCTGACAGAGCCGCATCCCGTAGATGTAGAAGCACGTAAAAAGGTCTGCCTGGATATTGTGGCAAAATATGGACAGGGATATCGGGTATTGATAAAACCGCATCCAAGAGATATGATAGATTACACGGCGCTTTGTCCGGATTGTGTAGTTCTGAAAGGACGATTCCCGATTGAGGTCATGAATATGTTCGAGGGTATACGCATCAAGAAAGCAGTATCTATTCTCACGACAGCCATGAACACTATGGACTTCGTTGAGGAGAAGATCAATCTGGGAGCCAGCTTCTGGGATGATTATGAAGCTCCGGAGAAACATGCCTTTAATAAGAAGGCTGGATTGAAGCTTGCCAATGAAGCGGAAGTGAAAAATTAGGAGTAAGAGCAAAAATGGTGAAAATATTAAAGAAAATCAATGTTTTAATGGATGGCAGGCAGAAACGCCAGATGGTAGGTCTGTTCTGTATGATGGCTGTATCGGCTTTTCTGGAGACTGGTGCTGTTATGATGGTCATGGCAGTGGTAGAGATGATCATAGATCCTGATACGCTGGCACAGGGCGAGACTTATCAGAAGATATGCGGACTGTTGCATTTGAGTGGAACAGTGGAATTTTCTGTTCTTGCAATTCTGTTTCTGATTTTTCTCTATATTGCGAAGAACTCCTTTCAGTTCTTTTTGCAGAAGAGTCTTTATCATTTTGTATACACCAATCAGTTCCATACGGCGGCAAGTCTGATGAAGAACTTTGTAAAGAGAGATTATGAGTATTATCTCAATGCGGAAACTTCTGTCATTCAGAGAAGCATTACGGCTGATGTCAGCAACATGTATGCATTGATTCAGTCGGTATTGCAGATTGCTTCAGAATCTATAGTAGCGCTGTTTCTGGTGGTTGCACTTGCCATGCAGGATCCTGTTATGACAGTTGTTATAGCCGTGTTGCTTGTCGTGACGCTGGTAGTGATTAAAAATATTATCAAACCTATCATGAATCGTACAGGTAAAGAGAATCAGGACTACGGCGCATCCATGTTTGCATGGATTGCAGAAACAATTCAGGGCATTAAGGATATTAAGGTTGCCGGTAAAGAGCAGTATTTCATCAATGAATATTGTAAGGTGGGAGAAGGTTATGTAAAAGCCATGGAGCGATTCAGCCTTTTTAATAACACTCCCAAGCTTCTGATAGAGACCGTATGTATTGCAGGACTTTTAGGGTATATTCTGGTGCTGATTGTATCCGGTGCAAATGTGTCTGGAATGATTTCTTTGTTTGCAGCATTCGGTATCGCAGCAATGCGTCTTCTGCCGGCTGCCAGCAGAATCAATAACCAGCTGACCAGTATGGCATTTAATGAGCCATTTTTCTTTAATGTAAGCGACAATCTTGTAGAAGAGACTAATGAGCAGAATACAGATATCTCCTATGCAGTAGTAGCCAAGGAAAAACTGCCGGTAACAAGAGCAGTGACACTGGAAGATATTACCTATCATTATCCAAATTCAGATAAATTGATTTTTGACCATGCGAGCGTGACTTTCCCTATTGGACAGTCTATTGGTGTGGTAGGCGCCAGTGGTGCGGGTAAGACAACAATTATTGATATTGTGCTTGGACTTTTGAACCTGCAGGGCGGCAGAGTGCTGGCAGATGATGTGGATATACAGACACATTACAGAGAATGGCTTGCTAATGTAGGTTATATTCCACAGATGATTTTCCTCCTGGATGCAGATATTCGTAAGAATGTTGCCTTTGGTATACCGGAGGAAGAAATTGATGATGAGAAGCTCTGGTATGCACTGAGAGAAGCCCAGCTGGATGAGTTCATCAAGACCTTACCGGATGGAGTGTATACAGGAATCGGAGAGAGAGGAATCCGTCTGTCTGGTGGACAGCGCCAGCGTATCGGTATTGCCCGTGCGCTCTATAATGATCCGGAGGTATTGATTCTTGACGAAGCGACTTCTGCATTAGATAATGATACTGAGGCAGCGATTATGGATTCTATTAACAGACTCCATGGTAAGAAGACATTACTTATTATTGCTCATAGATTACAGACAATCGAAAAATGCGATATCGTATATCGTGTAGAGAACGGTGCTATTGTAAAGGAACGGTAAAAGTGAGAGGGTATGCTATATGAAATTGAGTATTATAGTACCTGTGTATAACATGGCAGCAGGAAATAAGCTACGGTTTTGTCTGGATTCCTTGGTGAACCAGACAATTGCAGATTATGAGATCATTGCAGTAGATGATGCTTCTACGGATGAATCTCTGGATATTCTCAAAGAATATGAAGCCAAATATCCATGGAAATTTCGTGCAATACAGTCTTATGAGAACAGAAGACAGGGCGGTGCCAGAAATATGGGACTGGAGGTTGCAAGAGGCACCTGGGTTGGCTTCGTGGATTCTGATGACTGGGTAGCCTGTGACATGTACGAGAAGCTGGTGCGTAAGGCAGAGGAAACCGATGCAGATGTGGTCGGATGCGATTATAATATGACGTCTACGCAGAGTATGCAGATTGGTAAGGTAGTCCCTAATAATACCATGGATCAGACAGGAATACTGAACCGGGATAAATATGCCTTACTTGTTATGAACCCGGGCAGTATGGTAATCAAGATATATGCCAGGGAAGTAATAGAAGCGAATCATTTGCGTTTCCCGGAAAAGACATTCTATGAAGACAATTGCGCATCTCCTATCTGGATGCTTCATTTTACGCATTTCGAGAAGGTAGAAGAACCGCTGTACTATTATTATCAGCATGATGAGTCTACAGTGCATGAAATCTCCATGGAGAAATGCGAAGCCAGACTTTTGATGGGGAAGAGAATGATTGAGGAAAGCCGCAAGAGAGGCTTTTATAGACAATACAGGCAGGAATTTGAATTTGCTTTCAGTAAATTATACTATATGAATACTTTATTTACGTATATGATCGGTATGAAGCATCCGAGACTGGATTTCCTGAAATTGATTGCAAAAGGTATGCAGGAGGAATTCCCGGATTTTCAGAATAATGCATATTACCAGAAAGCATTTGATGAAGAGCAGAAGAAACTGGCAGCGATGCACATGAAATCCCCGTTGTGGTTCCTGATCTATTATAAATTGCTATATGGATATCGTAAAATACGTGGAAAGGTATAAGTAGAGAAAGATGCAGTTCACATCCTTTACGTTTGCAGTTTTTTTCCCTGTTGTCGTTCTGATTTTTTATATATTACCCAAAAAGGCAAGGCAAGTATGGCTTTTGCTTGCCAGCTATTATTTTTACATGGGATGGAATCCTAAGTATGCACTGCTGATTCTGACGTCTACAGTGATTACATATTTGTGTGGACTGGGAATTGACGTGTTTTCTACTGAAAAGAAAAGAGCACGTAAGGCAGTGCTGCTTGCAGGAATTCTGTCCAATCTGGGAATCTTGATTTTCTTTAAGTATTTCTATTTTCTGCATGACAGTGTGGCAGCAGTAGTATCCCTATTTGGAATCCATATGAAAGCAAGCAGTCTCGATATTGTGCTTCCAGTCGGGATTTCTTTTTATACCTTTCAGGCGCTGGGCTATGTCATTGATGTATATAGACAGAATGTCAAGGCAGAGAAGAATTTCATACGCTACGCATTGTTCGTGTCTTTCTTTCCACAGCTGGTTGCAGGACCCATTGAGAGAAGTGGTCATCTTTTATCACAGATAGAAGAAATCAGCAGGAAGCCTTCCTGGAACTTTGATAAAGTGACCAGGGGACTTCTTATGATGCTGTGGGGATATTTCATGAAACTGGTGATTGCAGACAGAGCGGCTACACTGGTAGATACTGTATTTCCGATTTATTATATGTTCGATGGCGTGGCACTGCTGTTGACTATGATCATGTTCGGATTTCAGCTTTATTGTGATTTTGCCAGTTATTCAGCAATTGCCATCGGTGCATCCTCTGTTCTTGGAATTGAACTTTGCCCTAACTTTGCAGCGCCGTTCTTTTCATCCAGTGTCAGTGAATTCTGGAGAAGATGGCATATTTCTTTAAGCTCATGGCTCAGGGATTACGTATATATTCCATTGGGAGGAAATCGTTGCTCTAAAGTGCGTAAGTACTTTAACACTATGGTTACTTTCCTGACCAGTGGAATCTGGCACGGAGCCAGCTGGCATTTTGTACTGTGGGGCGCTTTACAGGGGATTTTTATTGTAATCGGAGATATGCTAAGCCCCATTAAGACTAAATTTCATACAGTATTTCATGTGAAGACACAGAGTGGGGGATTTCGCTGTGGACAGGTCTGCATGACCTATGTATTATTTTTGATTTCATTTACTTTCTTTAGAGCGCCAACGATTTCAGATGGCGTATATTATCTGGAGAGAATCGTGCGGCATTTTGACATCTGGGCGTTACTGGATGGTTCTGTATATACGCTTGGACTGGATGCGAAAGAGATGCTGATATTCGTGATTGCAGTGGCAATATTATGGATTGTGGACTGGTATTATCAGAAGAAAAAGGCATATTTTGATACACTGGTGAAGAATCAGTGCCTGGTGGTACAGTATCTGATCGTGCTGGTACTTTTTGTAATGATTCTGGTATTCGGTGTATATGGAGAAGGTTATAATGCATCAGAATTTATTTATTTTCAGTTCTGATTTATCGGGTATGTTTGGGAGGAAATAAAGGATGCGGCGTAGAATAGCAGCCATAGTTCTTTTTCTGTTATTACTGGCAGGAGTAACAGGAGTAGCCGGCAAAATTGTCAGTGCAAAATTTATCAATGATTCTACTACCATGATCAACGGGTTCTATGCAGAGGATAAGAACAGTATAGATGTGCTGGTGGTTGGAAGCAGCAATGCATTCTGTACCATTGATCCTGTGGTGTTATATGAGGAAGAGGGGATTGCAGCCTATGATTTCTGCAGTTCTTCACAACCGATGAATCTGTCGCTTCTGTATGTAAAGGAAGCATTAAAAAGACAGACTCCCAAGGTCGTTGCCCTGGAAGTGAATATGATTCCAGCAGAAAACATTACGCATATTCCAGAAAACAGACTCCGTTGGGGATTGACAGATATGCCACTTACCATAGATAAACTGAAATGTCTGTACCAGTCTCTTGGCAAAATAGATGCAGAGTATATGAGTTATATTTTTCCAGTATTGCGCTATCATGGCAGATGGAAGGAATTGTCCAAACAGGATTATACCTACATGTTTGCAGATAAGAGCAATCTTACAAAAGGTTATCTGGTGACGCAGGAAACCACATCAGAGATGGTTAATTTATCAGACTATGATTCTGAAGGAGAGACCTGGATAGAGGATGACGTGGAGAACTGTGTAAAACAAATTGCAGACCTGTGTGCCCAAAAGGGCGCAAAGCTTGTGCTTTTCAAATCGCCAAGACAGGAGTGGTATCGGTATCATACCAGAGCAATCAGGGAGCTTGCTGACAAATACGGTCTGGAGTACGTGGATTATAATGAATTAAAGGATGAAATCGTACTGGATGCAGCTACGGATTTCCGGGATGGAGAGCATCTGAATGATTATGGCGCTGCTAAAGTGACCAGACATTTTGGAAGCTGGCTGAAATCCAGATATGAGCTGCCTGACAGAAGAGAAGATCAGCAGGATAACTCCTGGGATGAGGCGTTGCAGTATAAAATAAGACAGGACGCAAATCCCTGTCAGGGGGCATCAGATGTACAGAACTGCATGGAGAAACTGGCTGGTGATGATTCTTATCTGGCGATTCTGACCTACACAGAGACTCCTTCCCACATATATCAGTGGATTTATAAAGGCGGCAAAATCATATTTTATAAAGAATGGACACAGACAGGTGTAGAACACTATGTATATGATAAAGAGGATATCGTGTTTGGCAAATTAGACGGGATATATCAGATTTTAATCGATCACATGGATTTTTATCAGATGGAAAAGCCATGGTCTGTCATTGCCTATGATACGATTACGCATTCTGTAGTAGATACAGCTTTCTTTGATGAATAACGCAGAAGTGGATTTTTTTTGACGGAAGATAGACTTTGTGGTATAGTTAAGTGTAATTATGACTTGATCAAGTCATACTATGGATGAACGTTGAAACAAGTGGAGGACAACACAATGTTATTAGATGATAAAACAATATTAATTACCGGTGGAACAGGTTCTTTTGGTAAGTGCTTTACCAAATATGTCCTGACACATTATAACCCTAAGAAGATCATCATTTATTCCCGTGATGAGTTCAAGCAGTGGATGATGCAGAATGAATTTGCAGAATATAAGGATAAGCTCCGTTTCTTTATCGGTGATGTGAGAGACTACGAGAGAATGAAGAGAGCCTTTGAAGGTGTTGATTATGTTATTCATGCAGCAGCATTAAAGCAGGTGCCTGCATGTGAGTACAATCCTAACGAAGCGATCAAGACAAACGTCATTGGTGCACAGAATGTTATTGATGCATCTCTGAATATGGGGGTAAAGAAGGTAGTAGCCCTTTCTACAGATAAAGCTGTGAATCCTGTGAACCTCTATGGCGGTACGAAATTAGTATCAGACAAGCTCTTTATTGCAGCCAATGCATATTGTGGCAACAAGGATCTGAACTTCTCTATCGTAAGATATGGTAATGTAGCAGGCAGCCGTGGTTCTGTTATTCCATTTTTCCACAAGCTGATTACAGATGGTGCGACAGAACTGCCTATTACAGATTACAGAATGACACGTTTCTGGATCAGCCTGACAGAGGGTGTGAAGCTCGTAATCAAGGCTCTGGAAGAAGCTAAGGGCGGTGAGACCTTTATCAGCAAGATTCCTTCTTTCAAGATTACAGATCTGGCAGAAGCAATGGCACCTGGAATGAAAACTGTAGAGACAGGTATCCGTCCGGGCGAGAAGCTGCATGAAGTTATGGTAACAGCAGAGGATTCTATGACAACCTATGAATATGATAAGCATTTTATCATTTATCCACAGATGTTCTGGCAGGAATCCAAGAGACCTACTCCAAACGGCAAGAAGGTAGAAGACGGTTTCTACTATTCCTCCGGTAATAACACAGAATGGCTTACAGTAGAGCAGATCAGAGAACTTTTAAAGGACATTGACTTAGAGAAATAAAAGAGGTGCGAAGATGGATGCAGATAAGAAAATGGAGCTGCCTGCCATAGCAGGTGGTGAGCCTGTTCGCAAGACAAAATTATTTTACGGACATCAGTATATAGATGAGGCAGATGTAGCTGCTGTAACACAGGTATTGACCAGTGATTATCTTACCTGTGGACCTAAGGTGGATGAACTGGAAGCACGTCTGTGTGCCCTGACAGGGGCAAAATATGCAGTCGTATGCAGCAATGGTACAGCTGCACTGCATATTGCAGCAATGGCAGCAGGTGTAACAGAGGGGGATGAAGTGATTACAACTCCGATTACCTTTGCAGCATCTGCAAACTGTGCCCTGTATTGTGGCGCTAAGCCTGTTTTTGCAGATATCAATCCAAAGACATACAATATTGACCCTGCCAAAGTAAAAGAAAAGATCACAGATAAGACCAGAGCAGTGGTAGCAGTAGATTTTACAGGACAGGCAGTGGAGCTTGATCCATTACTGGAAATGTGTCATGAAAAAGGCATTATTCTTATTGAAGATGGTGCACATTCTATTGGTACAAAATATAAAGGAAGACCAGTCGGCAGCATTGCGGATTTAACCACATTCAGTTTCCATCCTGTAAAGACTGTAACAGGCGGAGAAGGCGGCGCTGTATTGACCAACAGCAAAGATCTGTACGAGAAGCTGTTGTTATACCGTTCTCATGGTATTACCAGAAAGCCAGAGCTTCTTGTACGTGAATCTGATGGTCCATGGTATTATGAGCAGATAGATCTTGGCTATAATTATCGTATTACAGATATCCAGTGTGCCCTGATCATCAGCCAGCTGGATAAAATAGAGAAATTTGCAGCCAGAAGAAGACAGATCGTAGAACGTTATAATGAGGCATTTTCCAGGATACCGGAGATCGTGGTACAGCAGGAGATACCAGAGTCTGATACAACCAGACATCTTTATATTCTTCGAATCAGACCTGAACTTCTGGACACAGACAGAAAGGGCTTCTTCGAAGCACTTGCGGCAGAGAATATCTGCTGTAATGTACATTATATCCCTGTATACAGACACCCATATTATGAAAAGATGGGATATCCTAAGGGATTATGCCCTGAGGCAGAGAAATTGTATGATGAAATCATCAGTCTTCCATTATATTATTCCCTGACAGATGAGGATGTGGAAGATGTTATTAAGGCAGTATCCAAAATTGCTGCATATTACAGAAAGAATTAGAGAGAAAAGCTCGGGGAACACCGGGCTTTTTCCTGCATAAATAGAGATTATGAATTACAGAAAACGAGGGAAAGAATGAAGAGCGTAGCAATCATTACAGCCAGAGGCGGCAGTAAACGAATACCACATAAAAATATAAAGCCTTTTCTTGGAAAACCTATTCTGGAATACAGCATTGAAGCTGCACTTGGGGCAGACTGTTTTCAGGAAGTCATGGTATCTACAGATGATGAAGAAATTGCAAGAATAGCCAGACATGCAGGAGCGCAGGTACCATTTATGCGGAATGAAAGTACAGCAAATGATTACGCAACGACAGCGGACGTGATTCTGGAAGTACTGGAATCCTACGAGAGAATTGGACAGAAGTTCGACCAGGTCTGCTGTATCTATCCGACAGCGCCTTTTGTAACAGCAAATGCGCTAAAGACTGCTATGATGCTGCTGGAACAGGAGAAATCGGATTGCGTTATTCCAGTGGTGAAATTCTCCTTCCCACCACAGAGATGTGTCGTCATTAATCAGGGAAGACTGACGCCTAAGTGGCCTGAGAATATGAAAGTCAGATCTCAGGATCTGGAGCCTTTCTATCATGACTGTGGACAGTTCTATTGCCTGGATGTCAGAAAATTCCAGGAACAGAAGGTCATCTGGATGAAGGATGTTGTGCCATTTATACAGGATGAAAGCATCGTGCAGGATATTGATACACTGGAGGACTGGAAAATTGCCGAAATGAAGTATCAGATCATGCATCAGAAATAAAGGAGATAGAAGATGGAACAGGTCGTAATCAATGGAAGAAAAGTCGGAGATGGTAATCCAGCGTATATTATCGCAGAAATGTCAGCCAATCATGCAGGAAGCCTGGAAAGAGCCAAAGAAATGATTCATGTGGCAAAAGAGGTTGGGGCAGACTGTGTGAAAATACAGACATATACTGCGGATACAATGACAATAGACTGCCATAATCAATATTTTGATATTACAGAGGGAACCTGGAAAGGAATCAATTTATATGAATTGTATCAGCAGGCATATACACCCTGGGAGTGGCATCAGGAGCTTAGGGATGAGGCAGCCAAGGTGGGCATTGATTTCCTGTCTACGCCTTTTGACAAGACAAGTGTAGACTTCCTCGAAGAGCTGGGAATGCCTTTTTATAAAATTGCATCCTTTGAATTAGTAGATATTCCACTGTTGGAGTACATTGCATCCAAAGGTAAGCCGATCGTTATGTCAACTGGGATGGGAAGTCTTGAAGAGATTACGGAAGCTGTAGAGGCAATCTATGGACAGGGCAATAAACAGCTTGTCCTGATGAAGTGTTCCAGTGCATATCCGGCTAAAGTAGAAGAAATGAATCTGAGTACTATTGTAGATTTAAAGAAGCGTTTCCAGCTTCCGGTAGGACTTTCTGATCATTCTATGGGATATTTTAGTGCAGCGACTGCTGTGGCGATGGGCGCTAATGTGATTGAGAAACATTTCTGCATCAGCAGAGCCATCAAGAATCCGGATTCCACATTTTCCATGGAGCCTGAAGAGTTTCGTGAAATGGTCTTACAGGTGCGTGAAGTAGAGAAGGCAAAAGGCACTGTGAGCTATGGTGTTTCCAAACAGGAAGAAACCAATGCATGCTTTAGACGTTCTCTTTTCGTAGTGAAAGATGTGAAAGCAGGAGAAGTCTTTACAGAAGAGAATGTGAGAAGTATTCGCCCTGCATATGGATTAAAACCCAAGTATTATAAAGAAATATTGGGAAGAAAAGCCAACAAAGCCATTCAGGCAGGCACACCATTGGCATGGGAGGATATAGAGTGAGACTGAGTTTACGGGAAGTGACAGCCAAGGATATGGATCTGCTCTACAGGTGGGCAAATGATCCCACGGTGCGACAGAATGCTTTTCATACAGAGCCCATTCCATATGAGGATCATAAAATGTGGTTTGCAAGGAATCTGGCTGACAGAGACGTGCTGATGTACATTCTGTGCTCTATATCTGCCAGGGAGCAAGAGGAACCACTTGGACAGATACGTTTAGCTATAGAAGAGGGTAAGGCGTTAATTGACTATAGTGTGGATGTTTCCAGGCGTGGTCAGGGACTGGGGGCAAAAATGATTCTTATGGCAGAAGAAAAGCTCAGAGAGAGTAGAAGAGATGTGACACATTGCATTGCCCAGGTAATATATGAGAATCCAGCATCAGCGAGGGTATTTGAAAAATGCGGTTATGATGAGCAGGATATGGAACAGTATATGGAGTTTACAAAAAGGATAGTATGAAAGTAATTATTGCAACAATTAAATCCTGGAATATTGAAAGGGCTTATGCCATGCAGAAGCAATATGAAGGGATTCATGAGATTAGAGTATTTACGGGAAAAAATGAATTAACACCGGCAGCTGTAGCAGAATTCCAACCAGATTATATCTTTCTGCCTCACTGGTCTTATCTGATTTCTGAGGAGATAACAAATAACTGGAATTGTGTTGTATTTCATATGACGGATTTGCCTTATGGACGCGGCGGAAGTCCATTACAGAATCTGATTGTAAGAGGACATAAGGATACCAAGATTTCTGCAATACAGGTAACACCTCGACTAGATGGCGGGCCGGTTTATATGAAAGAAGCATTATCTCTTGAGGGTTCAGCACAGGAGATATTTGAACGGTGTTCAGAGATTATTTTTACCAAAATGATACCTGCTTTTCTGGAGCAAAATCTGATTCCTGTTCCACAGGAGGGAGAACCGGTGGTATTTAAACGCAGAAAACCAGAAGAAAGCAGAATTACAGAAGATATGCCGTTGGATAAGATATATGACTATATCAGGATGTTAGATGCGGAAGGATACCCGAGAGCATATATGGATTTTGGACCGTACAGGCTGGAGTTTGAACAGGCACAGATGTCCTCAGGTGGGGAATCACTGGAAGCAAAGGTAAAGATTCATATTCGAGAAGAGTGAAAGGTAAGAAAAAACATGAAGAAGATATTAGTGGTAGCAGCTCACCCGGATGATGAAATTCTGGGAGTGGGAGCAACTGTTGCAAAGCATGTAGCACAGGGAGATGAAGTGTACGCACTGATTCTTGGAGAAGGACAGACCTCAAGGGGAGAGCACAGAGAGGATATCAGTGCAGAAGTTGTAAAGGAACTGCATCAGAATACACTGGAAAGTGCAGCGAAAGTAGGTTATAAAGAGGTCTATTTTGCAGATTTTCCAGACAACCGTTTCGACCAGGTAGATTTACTGGACGTTGTAAAGGCAGTGGAGCATAAGATAAAAGAAATTCAGCCGGAGATCATATATACGCATTACAGCGGAGATCTGAACATTGATCATCAGTATACCGCAAGGGCGGTGTTGACAGCTACCAGACCGATAGGGGATTATCCTGTAAAGGAAATCTACGCATTTGAGACATTGTCTTCTACAGAGTGGAATTTTGATTATAGTGCACAGCCTGCATTCTGTCCGAATGTGTATGTGGATATTACAGAATTCTATGCCAACAAAGAGGCTGCCATGAATTGTTATGTGTCCGAACTGTGTGAGTATCCACATCCCAGATCTTTGGAGGGAATGGATGTATTGTCTAAAACTCGCGGTATCGCAGCTGGAATGAAGAGAGCGGAAGCATTTATGCTGATTCGAAGCATGAGATAGGAAGAGAGGGACGAATTGTACAGCCTCCTAATGCAACGCAGGCAGAAAGGGTGATACAGTTTATGTATATAATTCGTGCAGATGGTAATACAGCGATTGGAATGGGACATGTCATGAGGTGTCTCTCCATTGCAGATGCCATAAAGGAAAGGAACATAGAGCCGGTATTTATGACTGCTGACAATGGTTGTGTTTCCATGATAGAGGAAAGAGGCTTTGAAGTATATGTATTAGGAACGGATTATCGTAATATGGAATCAGAGCTTCCTGGGATTGAACAGTATCTTCAAACTCAGGATATGCAGACTGGTGAAGTTCCGGTCATTCTGGTGGACAGTTATCAGGTAACTTCAAAATATTATGAAGAACTACGTAAGCTGGCAAAGGTAGCATGCCTGGAGGATATGGGACAGTCCTATCCAGTGGATTTGTTGATCAATTATAATATTTATGGACCAAAGCTTGTATATGATAATAAAATAACATATGCAATATTATTGGGAACCAGGTATCAGCCCCTACGCAGGGAATTTCAGCAGGATATTCAATATGATATAAAAGATAAAATAACAGATGTAATGATAACAACTGGGGGAAGTGATCCGTATTTTGCTGCCAGAGCTTTCGCAGATGCATTCCTTTCTGACAAAGAATTAAAGGAGGCACAGATCAGATATCATATCATCAGTGGCCCTTTTAATACTCATGGGGAAGAACTGCATAAGCTATATGATGAGAATCCCTGGTTGGAGATTCATGAGCATGTGACCTGTATGAAAGAAATCATGAAGCAGTGTGATGTGGTCTTATCTGCAACAGGAAGTACCATTTATGAAGTCAGCGCTTTGGGAGTACCACTGATTGCCTTTTATTTTGCAGAGAATCAGAGGCAGGGAGCAGACATGTTATGCGAAATTACACGTGTTATTAATTGCGGGAATTACGCAGATGACGCTGAACAGACAGTAGGAAATGCAGTAAAGGCACTGCTAAAATGTGTGAAGGATAAAGAGTATCGAGAAGTATTATATCATGAAGAAAGAAGCCTTGTAGATGGACAGGGAGCAGCCAGAATTGCACAGGCATTGATAGATTTGACAAAATAGCGCCCCAAACAGAAAGGCATAATCATATGAAGAAGAAAAACAGACAAATGAATTATGAATTGTTACGCATCATTGCCATGCTGATGATTGTATGTCTCCATTACCTGAGTAAGGGTGGAGCACTTGGAGATCCCAAACAGGAACTTATGACGAATGAATATCTTGCCTGGCTGATAGAAGCTTTCTGCCTTGTGGCTGTGAATGTGTATGTACTGATCAGCGGCTATTTTGGGGTAGATTCCCAGAATTTCACAATACGCAAGCCTCTTAAAATATGGAGGCAGGTGTGGTTCTATTCTGTAGGAATCGGATTGATTATGCTTATAACAGGAGCAACGTTCTGGAATCTGTATCAGGGAATGACTTACGTGTTCCCGGTTGTTACCGAGCATTACTGGTTTGCAACAGCATATTTACTATTGTGTCTGCTGATGCCTTTCCTGAACGCAGGTGTTGAGAAAATGGATCAGAAGACCTTTCAGTGGATTCTGATAGGCATGTTGCTTGTATTCAGCGTAGCTAAGACAGTATTGCCTATGCAGCTGCCATGGGATCATAAGGGCTATGATGCATTCTGGTTTGTATTCCTGTATCTGACAGGAGCGTATCTGAAGAAATATAAGATTTCAGGAGGCATTAAGTGGCTTTTTATCTATGTTACGGGCGTATTTGCCATATATCTGAGTTTTCTGATGCTTCAGGTGGTCTATTTGAAGCTGGGTAAGCTGGGGGATTTTATTTCTTATAGTTATTCTTATAATTATTTCTTCACCTATGTGGCATCCATTGGGCTTTTCCTGGCTTTTGCCAATGTGGGGAAGAACTGGAAAGAGAAGACACAGAAGATAATTTCTACGCTTGCAGGTGCTACATTTGGAGTCTATCTGATACATGAGCATGTAGAGCTGAGAGGCTTGTGGAAGACACTGTTTCACTGTGAAAGCTATGCGCAGGGCTCTACAGGAATGTTCCTGTTACATATGCTTGGAACTGTATGTGTCGTATATGTAGTCTGTACCATAATTGAGCTGTTGCGGCAGAAAATAACAGAATTGTTGACAAATGCCATTAGAAGAAACGAGTAGAAAGGCATGGATATGAATATGAAACAGAATAAGATGTATGGATTCTTACAGAAGTGGATACCTGTCCTGATTCTGTTATTGTATCCGCTGAGAAAAGTCAATACAGGCATTGATCTGATGGATGGTGGCTATTCACTGGGAAATTATCGCTTTTTCGCGACGATGAATCAGGTGTGGAAGCTGGCAACTTATCTGGCAAACGTTCTTGGAGTTGCATTGTCCAGGCTGCCTTTTGGAGATACCTGGATTGGTATGAATGTGTATACAGCGCTTCTTACAGGGATTACTGCCGCAGGTGCTTATTGTGTATTAAGAAAAAGGCTGCAACACCCAATCCTCATATGGCTTGGTGAAATGCTGGCATTATCCCTTTGCTGGGCACCGTCTACGAATCTATATCAGTATTTGGGATATTATCTGATGACAGCAGCGGTATTGGCTCTGTATCATGCCTTAATTAATAAAAATAACAAATGTTATATTATCGCTGGAATCATTCTGGGACTGGCTGTGGGAGTAAGAATGCCAAACATTACCTATGTGGCACTGATTCTTCCAGTGTGGTATTACGCATGGCTTACAAAGGACAGGAATTGGTTTGCCCATACACTTTACTGTATTGGAGGATATGTACTGGGCTTAATTATTCCTTTAGGGGTTATTGCGTTTAAATATGGAGTGCAGGCTTATCCGGAAATGATAACTTCCTTATTTGGTATCACAGATACGGCTACGGATTATAAGCCTACATCAATGATTATGGCTATGTTTGGAGATTATATTCAGTACAGTGTATGGCTGATTCTGTTCCTGCTTTATCTTTTGGCTGGTTTGGTGTTGTTCAGAATAGCCAGTGGCAGATTTGTAAAGGTGAAAAAGGTATTATACCTGTTAGGACTGGCAGTGATTCTTCGATTCTGTTATGGACGTGGAATGTTTGGATTTGACTATACAGGATATTTCTCCATGTATAAATGGGTGACAGTTTATTTGTTAGTAGTGATTGCATTATGCATATATTGTCTTGTTAATTCTAAAATATCACAACAGCAGAAACTGTGGTCAGCCTTTATACTGGTTATCATATTCATTACTCCGCTTGGCAGTAATAATGGATTATATCCGATTATCAGTAATTTATTTATCATTGCACCGGTGTCTTTTGTATTTCTTTATCAGATACTGAAGAATGTTCGTGAAGAATATAGTTTTGTGTGCAAAAGCATGGTGGTATTTATCATTGGATGTACCTTTGTACAATGCTTTCTGTTTGGTATATTTTTCCACTTCCACGATGCATTGCCAAAGGGCGAACAGTATGTAAAAGCAGAGATTCCTGGAAGTATATCCACGAAGAATATGTATACCACTGTGGATAAAAAGGAAGAATTAGAGGCGCTTGGTGGATATCTTGCCCAGAATCATTTAACAGAGAAAAAGGTATTGCTTTATGGGGAGATTCCAGCAATTTCCTATATTTTTGATATGGAACCTGCGGTCTATACCACCTGGGCAGACTTACGTTCTAATACATTGGAACGATTACAGGCAGATCTGGATGCAATTACGACAGACTATCCTGTGGTCATTGTGACAGATGCGATTGGACAGGAACTGTCAGACAATACTTCTTATGAGGATGAGAAACTGGCTGCAATTGCACAATTTCTGAGTAGAGGAAATTATCAGTGCGGCTATGCGCAGAAGGGCTATTATGTATATACATCACAATAATCAGAAACCTCCGGTGGATCGCACAGATTTGCAGGGGAATTTGCTGCTTCGCAGCGTAAATCCGGCGTGGGAAACGCTTTAATCAGCGTTTCCATTGCAAAATACGTAAAAAGTGTGTAAGATTAAGTACAACAGCTCGCAACATGAAAACAGATAGCGCAGGAATGGAGACGACTATGATTAATTTTAACGTACCGCCCTATACGGGGAAAGAAATAGAATATATAAAACAGGCAGTAGAGAATCAGAAAATCTGTGGAGACGGTCCTTTTACGAAGAAATGTAATGAGTGGATCGAGAAAAAAACAGGGACGACAAAATGCCTTCTGACGCCTTCCTGTACGCAGGCAACAGAACTGGCAGCATTGCTAGCAGATGTAAAAGAAGGCGATGAAATCATTATGCCGGCTTTTACCTTTGTATCTACAGCAGATGCTTTTGTACTTCGTGGAGCCAAGCCCATATTCGTAGATATCAGACCAGATACCATGAATATAGATGAGACCAAAATTGAAGAAGCGATTACAGAACGTACCAAGGCTATTGTACCTGTTCATTATGCAGGTGTAGCCTGTGAAATGGATACGATTATGGATATTGCAGCCAGACATCATCTTATGGTTATAGAGGATGCAGCACAGGGCATTATGGCTTCCTATAAAGGACAGGCTCTTGGCGCAATTGGTGATTTTGGTTGTTACTCTTTTCATGAGACCAAGAATGTAAGCATGGGAGAAGGCGGTGCGATTCTCATCAAAGATGCCAAATACATTGAAGATGCAGAAATCATCCGTGAGAAAGGAACCAACCGTTCCAAATATTTCAGAGGTCAGATTGATAAGTACACCTGGGTGAACTACGGCTCCTCCTATCTTCCAAGTGATATGAATGCCGCCTATCTGTGGGCACAATTAGAGCTTGCACAGGAGATCACAGATGCCAGACTGGCACGCTGGAATCAGTACAATGAATTGCTGCAGCCCTTAAAGGAGCGTGGCATACTGGAGCTTCCTACCATTCCTGAAGGCTGCGTACACAATGCACATATGTATTATGTGAAAACAAAAGACATTGAGGAAAGATCTCGTCTGATTGATTTCCTGAAAGAAAATGGAATCTGGGCAGTCTTCCATTATATTCCTCTTCATACTGCACCGGCAGGACTGAAATTTGGAGAATTCAGAGGTGAAGACGTCTATACAACCAAAGAAAGTGAAAGACTGCTTCGACTGCCTATGTTCTATAAGCTGACAGAAGCAGAAGCTGATTATATCGTAAGCAAGGTGAAGGAGTTCTACCACGTATCATGAAGAACCAGAGCAGAGTTTTAAATGGCAGGCTTTGGAAGATTCTGATATTTATGGGATTCATGATTGCCTGCCTGGCAATTCGTTTTGATTTTTATTATGATTTAAATGATGATACTGCAATCAGAGATATTCTCTCAGGCAGATACACGGGAGAACCCAGTGGATATTGTATACAGATGCTTTATCCGCTGGGATGGCTGATTGCAACTGCTTATAGAGCCATTCGCAAGATTTCTTGGTATGGCTTGTTTTTGTGCGTATGTCAATTCGGTGTACTGGCATTGATTGCCTGGAGGCTGCTTTTGGTTACGAAAAAGGCGTGGTTACAGGTAATCCTGCTCATACTGGAAGGCGTACTGGCATTTGGATTGATGGGAAGAGAACTGGTCATTTTACAGTACAGTGTGACCAGTGGATTATGCATGGCTGGGGCAATATTCTGGTATCTGACAACTCCCAGGAATCAGAAACCGGCGCCGTATTTAAGAGGAAATCTGGTAGCAGTCGTGCTGGTATTGATTGCGTTTATGATCAGAACAGAAGTATGTATGATGCTTCTGCCATTTCTGGCTTTAGCAGGTCTGAGTCAATGGGCAAAGGAAACAAAGCCTTTTGCAGGGACAAATGTAAGAAAATATCTTATGGTAGCCGGCAGCGCTTTTCTGGGAATATTGATTTTATATTCCATGGACAGCTTCGCATACCGGTCAACTGAATGGAAGAGCTTCCGGGCTTTCTTTGATGCCAGAACGAATTTATATGATTTCTATGGAATACCAGACTATGATCAGAATGAAGATTTTTATCAGTCTATAGGACTGTCCAGAGAATCCTACACACTGCTGCAGAACTATAATTTTGCGCTGGATGATTCTATTGATGAAAGTTTATTAGAGAGAATTGCACAGTATCAGAGGGAAAATGCAGGAAATGGCGGTACGTTGTACCAAATTAATGGATTTGTCTGCAAGAACAGTCCTAAAGAAGCGCTGTGGTTATATAAACAACATCTTCTGACATTGGAGAATGGAATAAAGACCTGCATTTTACTGGCAGCATATCTGCTTTATTTCCTGTTGGCATCCGACAGAAAAAAGAGTGGCTGCTGTTGGAGAGTATTGTCACTGTTTGTCATACGCAGTGCGTTATGGATGTATCTGTATATGGTAAATCGTGTGCTTACCAGAGTGACAGTGCCATTGTTAATCATGGAGTTTGCACTGCTGGCGGGCTGGATCATACAGGAGATTCAGACCTTGGATACATCTTCACGATTCAATATCATGAAGATATCCGGAGTTATCACATTGCTGGGGCTGTGTGGACTTATGGGAACTGTGATTAATATGGAGAATACAGGGAAAGAATACGATATGAGACTGGAGGCAGATGCCAGATGGAATACGCTGACAGAGTATTGTAGTCATAATCCGAAACAGTATTATTCTATTGATGTGTATTCATCTACTTCTTATCAGGGAATACCCTATGCAGATAAAATATTTGCAGCATCTGATAATCAGTATACAAATTATGATATCTGTGGCGGCTGGATTGCCAAGAGTCCGCTAACGAGGGCAAAACAGGAAAAAGCAGGATTTAAGGGACTTGAGGAAGCATTATTGACAGGACAGGCATTGTTTGTTGCAAAACCGGATTCGGACGTAAGTTGGCTGAGCGCATATTATCAGAATCGGGGGAAGACAGTAGTACCCGAAGTAACAGATGAAGTGAAGACTGCAGATGGAGAAACGATATATCTGATATATCAATTGCAGTAGCAGATAAAGACAATTTTGGAGGAAAATATGGAACAGGTAAGACAAGACCTCAGATTAGAGGGAACACAGATATACTTACGACCAATAACGGTAGAAGATACGGATATTGTATTGAAATGGAGAAATGATCCGCAGGTTGTGAAGAATTTTATCTACCGCAAGCCCATAAGCCGTGAGGAACACCTGAACTGGATTCATAATAAAGTGGAGAAAGGGCTGGTAATACAGTTCGTTGTATGTGATAAAGAGAATGATAAGCCGTTGGGTTCCATTTATTTACAGAACTTTGATGAAGAAAGTCACAGGGCTGAATGGGGAATCTTTTTAGGAGAGCCGGAAGTCCGTGGAAGAGGAATCGGAACGGAAGCTGGTAAAATTCTTATGCAATATGCCTTTCATGAATTAAAACTTCATAAAGTTATTTCACGAGTACTTGCTTATAATATAGGTAGTGTCAAAATGAACCAGAATATGGGTGGTATTCAGGAAGGATACATGAAAGACCAATTATATTTAGATGGAACATACGTAGATGAAATAATATTTGGTTTTACAAAAGAGAGGGTTGATGCTGTTTATCATAAAAAAAGTCTACAAAAAGTTAGCTTTGTGATTCCATGTTATCATAGTGCTAATACAATTGAAAGTGTTGTGGAAGAGGTTCAGGATGCTATGAAGGTATTAGCAAGGTATACGTATGATATTTTTTTGATAAATGATTGTTCGCCTGATAATACTTTTGAAGTGATTCGTAAATTATGTAAACAATACAATAATATTACCGGTATCAATTTGGCAAAAAATTTCGGACAACATGCAGCACTGATGGCCGGACTTCGTAAATCGGATGGTGACATTGTGGTATGCCTGGATGATGATGGACAGACTCCTGCTAATGAAGTAGGTAAATTATTAGAAGCATTAGAGGCAGGAAGTGATGTAGTTTATGCAAGTTATGGAGATAAAAAACACAGTGCATTTCGTAATTTCGGTACATGGATGAACGATATTATGACCAGAGTTATGTTAGGAAAACCTAAGGAACTACATTTGACAAGTTATTTTGCTGCTAAAAGATATATTGTGGAGAGTATGTTACAATATGAGAACAGTTATCCGTATGTTATTGGACTTGTGTTACGTGCAACCAAGAATGTTACCAATGTGCCTGTGAAACACAGAAGTAGACAGAGTGGAACATCTGGTTATACTATGAAAAAATTATTGGGATTATGGTTTAATGGGTTTACTGCTTTTTCGATTATGCCTTTGAGAGCTGCAACTATGGCTGGGGCGATTTTTGCAGGAGTGGGATTCTTGTATGGAATTTATACCATAATCAAGAAATTTGTGAATCCGGCGGTACCTATGGGATTTAGTTCTACAATGTCAGCCATTGTATTTATAGGTGGTATGCTGATGTTGATGCTGGGACTGGTAGGAGAATATATAGGAAGAATCT
>CAVBMG010000027.1:0-37040 GCA_963596435.1 Agathobacter sp. | reverse complement strand
CTTGCCAGTCTCATATTCAGACCCAAAGTAAAAAAGGCATAGTGATATGCCTTTTTTGTGTGTTCCGATTATAATTCTTCAAAATCCAGTCCGGCTTCGGCAAGAAAACTGCGGATATATTGATCCCACAATGCATCTACACTCTTATCCATGATAAAGGTAGTAAAAGCAGTACCGGTAACACAAGTCACCCGCCCCTTGTCATAACGGATATTTAAGCCCAGAGAGCGAATCAGGGATGCATCAACACCACACTCAGGATTCTGTGCAATCTGCGTAGTCAGCTCTGGTGAAGCATGAAGTACAACCTTGAAAGATACAGGAGTCTTTTTCCCTTTGATTAATTGAAAACAGATTGGGCGGATGTCCTTCCACTGGGAAAAGACAGGAAGCGCCCCACCGGCAGCTTCAATTTCTTCACTGGTATAGAAATCCTTTACAATATGACCATCTATTTCAAACGTATTGAACGTAGTCACAGAAGCTTCCTCCACCAGAAACGCATCAAACCTCTCCGCCACAAGAAGCGCATTCATAAAATTCTTGGTAATCTTTATCTCTAAGGCTGTCATTACAGTCTCCCTTTCCTATAAACGAGCATATTTTGCTTAAATTTTCGATTTACAAATTGAAATATTGCCGGTTACAGAATTGTGCAGCTATCATAATGCATAAACAGGTACTTGAAAAACGCCGGTACTTGGTGCGCATGACCGTCAGGTACATGCACACCTACGTATCCGCTGCGTTTTTCACGTAGCGAGAGCGTACCTGTGCTGCATTATGATAGCTGCACAATTCGTCCCCATATCTTCAAGTGTAACATTTGAACCAAAGTAGTGCAAATTATTTTTAAAACATCTTTTCAAATGATAAAATATATGCTAACATAAAATGTAGTTTTCAAAACTACATAAAATAGTAAAGATTAATATAAGAGGTATATAGATATGAGCTATAAAATAGTTGTAGATAGTTGCTGTGAATTACCGGAAGAATTAAAACATGATCCCAGATACGAGATCGTTCCGTTGACACTGATCGTAGGAGATTCCTATGAGCGACTGGATGATGATGGATTTGATCAGAAGGAATTCCTGCAGGCAGTAGCAGAGTGCCCTGTCAGCCCAAAGTCAGCATGTCCTTCACCGGAGAAATACATGGAAGCATACCGAACAGATGCAGATCATGTGTATGTAGTGACTCTTTCTTCCAAGCTCAGTGGCAGCTATAATAGCGCTGTATTAGGTAAGAACCTTTATCATGAGACATATGGTGAGAAGCAGATCTATGTAGTAGATTCCCGTTCTGCTTCCTGTGGTGAGACGCAGATTGCCATGCAGATTGCCAGATGGGAAGACGAAGGCATGGGATACGAAGAGATTACAGAGAAGATAGAGAAGTTCACAGACGAGATGCATACCTATTTTGTATTGGATAATCTGGACACATTGCGTAAGAATGGCAGACTTTCAGGTGTCAAGGCACTGGTTGCCTCTACATTAAGCATTAAGCCTGTTATGGCAGGAGATCAGGGAAGTATCGTGCAGCTTGGACAGTCAGTAGGCATCAAGAAGGCTTTGGCTAAGATGGTAGACCATGTAATCAGAGATGTGGCAGATCCAGAGAAGAAATGCCTCATGATTACACATTGTAATAATCTGGAAAGAGCCAACAGTGTGAAGAAGCAGATTCTGGATAAGGTGAAATTCAGGGATGTACTGATTATGGATACAGCAGGAATCAGCAGTATGTACGCGAATGATGGCGGTGTGATCGTAACCGCATAGAATAGACATGAAAAAGGGAAACGTCAAGGTGGCGTTTCCTTTTTTGTTATTTCTTAACTATTCAGTACCAATTTGCATGGCGCTGAATATTAGTCCATGTCGTTGACTTCTTCGCGTAAGAGTTTTAATTCTGAATAGCGAAATGGTGAATAGTGAAATTCACGATAATCCTGCATCATAACTGTAATAGGAGTCAGCATGGAGATAAATCGCATGTTGACAATTACTTTTTTATTGATGCGGCAGAACTCTTTATAAGGCTCTGTCAGCAGCTGAACCTGACCGGCATCTTCTGTCACAGCTACAAAAGTACCATCTTTCATATAGATGGCATTTCCTTCATCTTTTGGTGTGTAGTACATGATATTTCGTACTGGAATATAATGTTCATATCCATCTGTAAGATGTACGGATATCGTTTCAATGTGACCCTGCACATGAGCATCACCCAAAGCCAGAAGCTCTGGCAGAGGATCAGGAAGATATGGTTTCTTCTGATGGATGACATTTGGTGGAAGGTCAGGCAGCTGTGTATAGTCTACTTTGGATGAATACAGTACGATAGGTGCTGTAAATCCCATTTCTGTAATAGTAGCAACGATTTCTGCTGTCAAAGTAGGACTTTCGGACATGTCCATAAATATCATGTCGTACATGAGCGGGTGGAACAGAAAATGTTCCCTGTCTCCATAGGAATCCACATACAACAGATTAGGGGTTCCCATACGCTTATCGGATTCTCTTGAAAGCAGACGTTCCAGATGCTTTCGATCCGCAATATTATCATCGCAGATAGCGATATGCATGGTGTCGATCCCTCCTTAGAAAAATTCAAAATGTAACGGTGAATAGATAAGAGCTACGACTGCGGCAATCTGCACAAGAAGAATAAAAGGCATTCCATATACGAAATACCAGTGTCTTGTCTTGTGATGGAAGAAATACATACCAATTATGGAACCGAGGCTTCCACCAATCAGTGCAATAATAAAAAGCGTAGACTCTGGAATTCTCCAGAGTCTTTTTACCGCACGCCTTTTATCAATGCCCATGACTGCGAAACCGATCAGATTCATAATAACCAGATAGCCTGTAATGATACTGATTACAATCATAGTGTTATTCCTTATTTATTATTGTTCTTAACTTCCTGCATCTTCATAGCACGAACCTTCAGAGACAGACCAAACAGGTTAATGAAGCCTTCTGCGTCATGATGGTCATACAAATCGCCTGTTGTGAAGGAAGCAAGGCTTTCATTGTAGAGAGAGTAAGGACTTGTCTCACCGGCTTTGATGATGTTGCCCTTGTAGAGCTTGAACTTAACTTCACCGGTTACATATTCCTGTGTCTTTTCCATGAATGCCTGCAGAGCTTCACGCTTAGGAGTGAACCACTTGCCTTCGTATACAACATTGGCAAATTCGTTGCTCAGTTCTTTCTTCAGGCTGTATGTATCACGGTCAAGAACCAGTTCTTCCAGCTGCTGATGAGCTTCCATCAGGATAGTTCCTCCAGGTGTCTCATATACACCACGGGACTTCATACCTACAACACGGTTCTCTACGATATCTACGATACCAACACCATGCTTGCCGCCCAGTCTGTTCAGCTCTCTGATGATGTCAGATACTTTCATCTTCTGACCGTTTACAGAGGTAGGAACACCTTTTTCAAAAGTCATGGTTACATACTCGCCCTTCTCAGGAGCTTTCTCAGGAGTTGTACCAAGAACAAGAAGATGATCATAGTTAGGCTCGTTGGAAGGATCTTCCAGTTCCAGACCTTCATGGCTGATGTGCCAGATGTTACGGTCACGGCTGTAAGAAGAATCTGTAGAGAAAGGAAGGTGGATGCCATGAGCCTTGCAGTATTCGATCTCAGATTCACGGGAATCCATTTTCCACTTGTCATTTCTCCAGGGAGCGATGATCTTGATATCAGGAGCCAGAGCCTTGATACCCAGTTCGAAACGAATCTGGTCATTGCCCTTACCTGTAGCACCATGACAGATTGCCACAGCACCTTCTTTTCTGGCAATCTCTACTAATTTCTTGGCAATCAGAGGTCTTGCCATGGAAGTACCTAATAAATATTTATTCTCATATACAGCGTGAGCCTGTACACATGGAACGATATAATCGTCACAGAATTCATCTACTACATTCTCAATGTAGAGCTTTTCAGCACCGCATGCCTTGGCTCTTGCATCCAGACCATCCAGCTCTTCGCCCTGACCACAGTCAACGCAGACGCAGACTACATCATAATCGTAGTTCTCCTTTAACCAGGGAATAATAGCTGTGGTATCCAGTCCACCGGAATAAGCTAATACAACTTTTTCTTTCATAATGATATCTCCTTTGTTCGTGATATGTTTTCACATTGATGTCTATGCCTGTATGCATATTGCTCATGGAAATAATATACAACATATAATGAAATAAATCAAGTGAAATATTATGCATAAACTATTGACAAATTCTATAAAAAGCGTAAAATAATCAAATGCAACTGCATAATATACATAATAAAATGTATAAAAATACAAACAATACAAAAAAGCCATGAAAAAAATTGTACGAATAAATATTCACTAAAATATGGTAAAAATGTTGTATTTCATCAGGGATTCAGTTAAGATAAAAGGTAGGCTCGAAATGCCTTTTAATATGTAGAAAGATTGGTGTAATGAAATGGTACGGTTGATGACGATTGAGGATTATGAAGAGGTACATGCTCTGTGGATGAAGATCAAAGGCTTTGCAATCAGAAGTATTGATGATTCCAGAGAAGGTGTGGAGCGTTTCCTTCGCCGTAATCCTACTACCAGCGTAGTAGCAGTGGAAGATGGCAGGATTGTAGGTGCGATCCTGTGTGGACATGATGGCAGACAGGGATGCCTCTATCATGTATGTGTAGACCCTGCTTACCGAAGACGCGGTATTGGCAAGACAATGGTTGTCTTCTGTATGGAAGCGTTGAGAAAAGAACAGATCAATAAGGTCTATCTCATTGCCTTTACACAGAATGATGAAGGCAATGCCTTCTGGCATCATGTGGGATGGGTAGAACGTGAAGACAGAAATTATTATGATTTTATATTAAATAAGGAAAACATTATTGCATTTAACCAGTAATCAGAACAAAGGAGGTCATGCAGATGAAGGTTATTGATGGCGGTGTTACCGCAGCAAAAGGATTTGAGGCAGCAGGTGCAGAGGCTGCAATTAAGTATCAGAACAGAAAAGATATGGCAATGGTATACAGTAAGGTGCCTTGCAAGGCAGCTGGTACTTTTACTACGAATGTAGTAAAGGCTGCTCCTGTATTATGGGATAGAGATATTGTGACAAACAGCGAATATGCGCAGGCAGTTGTAGTGAACGCAGGAATTGCCAATGCCTGTACAGGCAAGCAGGGACTGGACTACTGTCGCAGGGAAGCAGAAGTGACAGGCAAGCTTCTTGGAATCCCCGCAGAAGCAGTACTGGTTGGTTCCACAGGTGTCATCGGCATGCAGCTTCCGATGGATCGTATCGAAGCAGGTATTGCCAAGCTTGTAGAAGCCAAGTCAGACACACTGGAGGCAGGACATACAGCAGCATGCTCCATTATGACAACAGATACGATTTCCAAGGAAATCGCAGTGTCTTTTGAACTGGATGGCAAAGAAATTACGGTAGGTGGTATGAGCAAAGGCTCTGGTATGATTCATCCCAATATGTGTACCATGCTTGCATATATTACCACAGATATGGCAATCTCCAAAGAACTCCTTCAGGAAGCACTTAGTACAAGTGTGGTAGATACCTTTAACATGATTACGGTAGATGGCGATACTTCTACCAATGATACCTGCCTTGTTATGGCGAATGGCATGGCTGGCAATGCAGAAGTTACCCAGAAGGGTGAAGCATATGACAAGTTCTTTGAAGCACTGAACTATGTATGTACCTATCTGGCTAAGAAGATGGCTGGTGACGGAGAAGGTGCTACGAAGCTTTTTGAAGCCAGGGTAGTGAATGCCAAGTCCAAGGAAGATGCAAGAACTCTCTCAAGAGCAATTGTTGGCTCCAACTTATCCAAAGCTGCTATTTATGGCTGTGATGCGAACTTTGGACGTTTCCTGTGCGCAATGGGTTATTCAGGAGCACAGTTTGATCAGAATGATGTTGAGCTTTTCTTTGAAAGTGAAAATGGCAGATTACAGGTATTTGACCATGGCACACCAATTGTATTTGATGAAGAAAAGGCATTACAGATCATGAAAGCTGATGCAGTAACGGTATACGTTGACATGCATGAGGGAGAAGCAGAGGCAACAGCCTGGGGCTGTGATCTGACTTATGATTATGTCAAGATCAACGCAGATTATCGCTCTTAAATATGCAGATATTGGAAAGGTACAGGTAATATAAATGGAAAAGAACATGGAAGAGATCTTATCAAAAGCAGAAGTCCTGATAGAGGCACTGCCTTATATCCAGCGTTTTAATAGAAAGATCATTGTTGTAAAGTATGGCGGAAGCGCCATGAGCAGTGAAGAATTGCAGAAGAATGTCATTAAGGATGTGACACTTCTGAAATTAGTAGGTTTTAAGCCAATCATCGTACATGGTGGCGGTAAGGAGATCAGCCGCTGGGTAGGCAAGGTCGGTAAGGAAGCCAAGTTCGTCAATGGTCTTCGTGTTACAGATGCAGAGACCATGGAAATCGCAGAAATGGTCTTAAATAAAGTAAATAAAGGACTTGTATCCATGGTACAGGAGCTGGGTGTCAAGGCTGTAGGTATCAGTGGTAAGGACGGTGGTTTATTAAAGGTAGACAAGAAGTACTCCAACGGAGAAGATATCGGATTTGTAGGTGATATCAAGGATGTAGATCCCAAGATTCTCTATGATCTTCTGGAAAGAGATTTCCTGCCTATCGTAGCGCCTATCGGTATGGATGATAATTTCCAGACCTACAATATCAATGCAGATGATGCAGCATGCGCCATTGCAAAAGCCGTAGGTGCTGAGAAGTTGGCATTCCTGACAGATATTGAAGGACTGTATAAGGATATCAATGACAAGTCTTCCTTCATATCCAGACTGTCTGCTTCTGAGGCAGATCAGTTGATCAATGATGGATTTATCGGTGGCGGTATGCTTCCAAAGCTTGCAAACTGCACTTCTGCAATCAAGAATGGTGTTAATCGTGTACATATCCTGGATGGTCGTATTCCTCATTGCCTTTTACTGGAGATCTTTACCCAGAAAGGTATCGGAACAGCTATCGTTAAGGATGATGAAGTGGATAAAATTCTGTAGGAAGGAGAACAGTTGCCATGAATATGAAAGAATATATCGACGAGGCAGAGAAGGATCTGCTTCATACCTATAATCGTTATCAGATCGTATGGGATAAGGGAGATGGTGTGCATCTCTATGACCTGGATGGCAGAGAATACCTGGATTTTGTATCCGGTATTGCCGTTTTTGCACTGGGCTATAACAACAAAGCATATAATGATGCGCTGAAAGCACAGATTGATAAGGTCATTCATACATCCAACTATTATTACAATGTACCTGCGATTGAAGCTGCAAGAAAGATCAAGAAGATATCAGGTATGGACAGAGTATTCTTTACCAACAGTGGTACAGAAGCAATTGAAGGAGCGATTAAGGCTGCAAGAAAATATGCATACCTCAAGGATGGCACAACAGATCATGAGATCATTGCCATGAATCATTCCTTCCACGGCAGAACCATGGGCGCCCTTTCTGTTACAGGCAATCCTCATTACAGAGAGGCTTTTGAACCACTGATCGGCAATATCAGGTTTGCAGAGTTGAACGATTTTGACAGTGTAATGGCACAGGTAACAGATAAGACCTGCGCAATCATATTTGAGACTGTTCAGGGAGAAGGCGGCATTTATCCTGCTACAGAAGAATTTATGTCCAAGGTGAAGGCACTTTGTGAAGAAAAAGACATTCTTCTGATTCTGGATGAGATTCAGTGCGGTATGGGAAGAACCGGCTATATGTATGCATGGCAGCGTTATGGCATTAAGCCTGATATCATGACAAGTGCCAAGGCTTTGGGCTGTGGTGTCCCTGTAGGCGCCTTCATGATGACTGAGAAGGTAGCACAGAACTCTCTTACAAGCGGAGATCACGGAAGTACTTATGGTGGCAACCCGCTGGCTTGCGCAGCCGTATCCAAGGTAATTGACCTTTTTGAAGAAGAGAATATTCTGGATAATGTAAAAGAAGTCGGTGAATATCTGGCTGGTAAATTGGATGAACTTGTGTTAAAATATGATTTCGTGAAAGAACACAGAGGTCTTGGTCTGTTGCAGGGACTGGAATGTGATAAGCCGGTAGCAGGAATTATCAACAAGGCATTGGACAAAGGACTTCTCTTAATTAATGCAGGCACACATGTAATCCGATTTATCCCGGCACTTACAGTTTCCAAAGAAAATGTAGATGAAATGATAACAATTCTGGATGCATGTCTGGCTGAAGCTGAATAAAAGCCCCTGTTAAGCGGGCAATAGCAACATGGAGAATGCACATGAATTTAAGAAAAAGATGGATTTCAGTACTGGTAGTGATTCTGGTACTGGTTGCAATGATTGCAGGTATTACATTATTGACACCGGTTTCTGGCGGGATGAATCTTCTGGATTGGCATAAGGAGACCATTCACCTGTGGTATACGGATGATTCCCTTACGGATTATCTCAATAACAAGGCATTGGATTTCTATAATGCTACAGATGTCAGAGTGGAGACGAATCTTGTATCAGGACTGGAATATCTCGAAGCAATCAATCAGGCGAGCCTTTCAGATGAAGAGACGACCCCGGATGTGTATATTCTCAGTAATGATTCGCTGGAAAAGGCATATCTGGCTGGTCTTGCCACGCCAATCAACAATACAAAGACACTGGAAGACAGTACTTTGTTTAGTCAGGCAGCCAGAAATGCAGTGAGCTATCATGGTAACTATGTAGGTTATCCATTGTATTTTGAAACAAGTGCGCTTTTATATAATAAGACCTATCTGAATCAGATTGCGACAGAGGCTGGACTTGAGAATGCGGATTCCCTGATTCCTTCTTCCATAGCGGATATACTGACCATAGCAGACCAGTATTCCACACCGGAGAATGTAGAGTATTTCTTCAGATGGGACGTATCAGATATCTTTTATAATTATTTCTTTATTGGTAATTATATTTCTGTTGGCGGAGATGCAGGAGACGATAAGAGTCATATTGATATCTATAATACGCAGTCTATCGCCAGCTTAAAGGTTTATCAGGAGATGAACCAGTTCTTCTCCATTGATACCAAGGAATCCAGCTATGATTCTGTTATTCAGGAATTTCTGGATGGTAAGACGATATACACAATTGCTACAAGTGATTGCCTGAAACGTCTGGAAGAGGCTTCCAGAAATGGAGAATTCGATTATGAATATGGAATTGCCAAGCTTCCGGATATCAATCAGGATATGATTACCAGAGGCATGTCTGTTACCAATGCTTTAGTAATCAATGGGTATTCTGAGCAGAAGGACATTGCCAATCAGTTCGTGGAATTTCTGTCTGAACAGGGCAGTGAGGATCTGTATGAAATGACAGGTAAGCTTCCAGCCAGACTACAGACTTCCTATGAGGATGACAGACAGCTGGCATTTGTACAGAATTATATTGATTCTGTGCCTATCCCTAAGTTGACAGAGACAAGTAATTTCTGGGTAGAATTGGAGATCTGCTTTGCCAAGGTATGGGATGGAGCTGATGCCAATACAGAACTGAAGAGTCTTTCAGAGCAGATCAAGACTCAGGTAGCCGGAGAAACCTACACAGAAGAAGTATTAGAAGATCCACAGGTAGAACTTCTGCCGGATACCGGTTATGAAGAAAGCAGCGACAGCGAATAAAAAATAATATTTTATCCAATCATATGAGTAAACGAAAAAGGAGAAGTTACTGATATGATTGGATTTTTTATTGCGATGCTTTCCGGTGCATTGATGAGTGTACAGGGAGTCTTTAATACCAAGCTGACGGAGAGTACAAGTCTGTGGGTTGCCAACGCATTTGTACAGTTTACGGCTTTTTTATTATGCATTGCCGCATGGCTCGTTACAGACAGAAGTTCCATGCGTTCGCTATTCAATGTGGAACCGAAATATTTTCTGCTGGGAGGCGTTATGGGGGCATTTATAACTCTGACTGTCATTAAGAGTATGGATTCATTAGGTCCTGCCAAGGCAGTTATGCTGATCGTAATTGCCCAGCTTATCGTTGCTTATCTGATAGAGCTGTTTGGATTGTTTGGGGTAGAGAAGCAGCCCTTTGTCTGGAGAAAGGCAATCGGAGCGCTGGTGGCAATCGCAGGCTTTATTGTATTCAAATGGGATTAGCTAACAGGGTGAAATGTAAAAAATAGTACTTGTATTAGACTGGTAATTATCATAGAATAATCTATATATGCATAGAGGGGCCTTTATCATGGAGAAAGAGGTTAGGAACATGATAAAGCTATCATATACAAAATTAAATACAACGTTGAAAAAAAGAGTTGCAGTAATTGCAGCAATAATGTGCGCGATAACGACCATAAACGGATGCGGGAACTACAATGCAGAGATTACCTGGGAGATAGAAGAAGCATCCTCAGTCTGTGAAGAAGCAGACACTGAATCCGGGAAGACACCCGAAGAAGCAGATTTGATCTGTGTATTTGTAGGCGGAGCAGTCAGTGACAGTGGCGTGTATCTGCTGCCACAGGGCAGCAGGCTTTATGAGGCAATCGAAGCAGCAGGGGGAATGACGGAAGGTGCAGACCCCTATTATCTGAATCAGGCAAAGATTCTTGAGGATGCAGAGCAGATCATTGTACTGACAACACAGGAAGTACAGGAGAGAAAAGAACAGATACGCCAGCAGGCAGAAGAAGCAGGACTGGTCAATATCAATACCGCAGATGTATCACAGCTGATGCAGCTGAATGGAATCGGGCAGTCCAGAGCAGAGGCAATCGTTGCTTATCGCGAGCAGTGTGGACAATTTAAACAGATAGAAGACATACAGCAGGTAACAGGTATTAAAGCCGGTCTGTATGAGAAAATTAAGGATAAAATAACAGTCGGTTAGATTCCGAAGAGGGAGCAGAGACATGGGTAAGAAAGTCTTGGTAGTGGATGATGAGAAGTTGATCGTAAAGGGTGTTCGTTTCAGCCTGGAGCAGGATGATATGGAAGTAGATTGTGCCTATGATGGAGAAGAGGCACTGGATAAAATAAAAAATAACAAGTATGATTTAATTCTGCTTGATATCATGCTTCCAAAATTAACAGGATTGGAAGTATGTCAGCAGGTAAGAGAGTTCTCAGATGTGCCGATTGTCATGCTGACAGCAAAAGGCGATGATATGGATAAGATTCTGGGTCTGGAATATGGTGCAGATGACTATATTACGAAGCCTTTTAATATTCTGGAGGTAAAGGCACGTATCAAGGCAATCATGCGCAGAACTTCCGGTAAGTCAGAACATACGAAGAAAGAACAGCAGCAGGTGGTAGAGACAGGAGATTTAAAGCTTGACTGTGAGGGTAAGAGACTCTATATCTGTGGTAAAGAGATCAATCTGACTACGAAGGAATTTGACGTTCTGGAGCTTCTTGTACTGAACCCCAATAAGGTATACAGCAGAGAGAATCTGTTGAAGCTCGTATGGGGAGCAGATTATCCGGGGGATGTACGTACAGTGGATGTGCATATCAGAAGATTGCGTGAGAAGATCGAAGCCAATCCAAGTGAACCAAAGTATGTACATACGAAGTGGGGCATCGGCTACTACTATAAAAATTAGTAGGGCTCGAAGAAAGGCATGGATATACAAGTGTCGAAGATTTGGAACAAAATCAGGAAAAATAAAGTATTCAGGAGTCTGCGATTCAGAATCTTTCTGATCATTCTCATTGCGGGCAGCATTCCAGGAATTATCATGTATCTGGGAATCAGGGAACGATATATGGCAAATGCTGTCAATACCAGAGTGAATGAAGTACAGACGCAGGTCAAGATCATTGCCGATCATCTGCTGACTTATAATTATCTGCTGGACAGCAGTAATGAAGTGGTGAATGCAGAGCTGGCACAGTTGTCGAACCTGTATGACGGACGTGTACTGATTATAGATGGAAATTTCAAGATTATAAAAGATACATACAGTATCAGTGAAGGAAAGCTGCTGATCAGTGAAGATATTATCCGCTGTTTCAAGGGAGAAGGCAGCTCCTATCATATGGCGGGCAATAATTATATCGAAATTGTAGTTCCTATTGAAGAGAAGCAATCCGGTACAAGTCAGGTAAAAAGCAATGTATTAAGCAATAATACATCTAAAATAACGGGTGTTATGATTACGAGTGTATCAACAGATTCAATCGTTACCAGCTATGAGTATCTTCAGAGTCGTGCATACATCATAGAGATTCTGGTAGTGGTATTGATGTTTGGTATTGCCTTTTTCCTGAGCAGATATGTATTAAAGCCATTTGAAAAGATCACAGAATCTATCAATGAGGTAAAGAACGGATTTACGGATGAAGAGATTCATGTAACAGAATATATCGAAACAGAGCATATTGGTGACGCTTTTAATCAGATGCTTGGAAGAATGAAGGTACTGGATGATTCCAGACAGGAATTCGTATCCAATGTGTCCCATGAGCTGAAGACTCCTCTGGCATCCATGAAGGTGCTGGCGGATTCCCTGCTTGCACAGGAGGATGTACCGGCAGAGCTGTATCGCGAATTCATGACAGATATTGCAGATGAGATAGATCGTGAGAATAAGATCATAACGGATCTTCTGGCGCTGGTGAAGATGACCAGAACCTCAGCAGATATGAATGTAGAGCCTATGGATATCAATGCTTTACTGGAACTGTTGTTGAAACGACTGGGACCTATTGCAGCCAGAGCGAATGTAAAGCTTGTATTTGAGAGCAGACGCAAGGTCAGTGCAGAGGTGGATGAAGTGAAGCTTACCCTGGCATTATCCAATCTTGTGGAAAACGCGATCAAATATAACGTAGATGGTGGATGGGTGAAGGTTATTCTTGATGCAGACCATCAGTACTTTACCGTAGAGGTGTCAGATTCGGGAATTGGCATTCCACAGGAATCCATAGAGCATATTTATGAGCGTTTTTACAGAGTAGATAAATCACATTCCCGTGAAATAGGAGGAACCGGACTGGGACTTGCTATTACCAGGAGTGCTATTCTCATGCATAGAGGTTCTGTTAATGTAACCAGTGAGGAAGGTGTAGGAACTACTTTTACAGTGAAGATTCCATTATCCTACATTGCTCCCGCATAAAACAGGAAAGGCACAGAGCGTATGAATACAAGGAAAAATATGATATGGCTGCTTATGCTGGCAGTATGTATCATGTGTTTGGGTGGATGTGCGAAGAAGGAGCAGGAAGGCACTCCGGTAGAGATATCTTACCTGAACAAGAGTGAGACTAAGATCGTAACAGAACAGCATTATCTGGAAGGAACCACAACCAAGGAAATGATCGTTGAGGTTCTGACTTTATTGTGCTCTGTTCCTGAGAATAAAGAGTTAAAGGCGACACTGTCCGGTGGTATCAATATCATCAATTATTCACTGGATGGAGGACAGGTTACAGTTTCCTTAGGAGAAAAATACAAGGAATTATCCAGAACGACGGAGGTTTTGACCAGAGCTGCGGTGGTGCGCAGTCTCACACAGATACCGGAGGTAGAGTATGTGATGATTACGATAGCCGGGGAACCGCTTATGGATATGGCAGGCAACCCGCTGGGAATCATGACAGCAGATATGTTCGTTGATAACGAGGGAGAGCAGATGAATTCCTATGAAAAGGTGACGATTCGTCTGTATTTTGCCAATGAGACCGGAGATGGGCTGATTCCAATTAACAGGGAGTTATTGCACAACATTGATGTGTCCAATATTTCCATGGAGAAGCTTGTTGTAGAACAGCTGATTGCAGGACCTGCCAATGACGAATCCTATCCGACGATTAACCCGGATACGAAGCTTCTGGGCGTAACGGTAAAAGATGGAATATGTTATGTCAACCTGGACAGCGCATTTCTGACACCTGTAAATCAGGTAACCAGTGATGTCACGATATATTCGATCACAAATTCACTGGTAGAATTAAGTAATATCAATAAAGTGCAGATATCCATAGATGGTAAGAAGGATGTAAAGTTCCGCGATAAATATAATCTGACTACTATCTTTGAAAGAAATCTGCAACTATTACAATGATACCAGTGTCAAAAGGTCTTAACCCACATGAGCTTGCTCATAAGTGTGGGTAAGACCTTGGGACACGCCCCGATATGAGCATAAAAGTGGGATGTAAGTCCCACGATATGCGAATATGGGGAGGATTGTGAGAGCACGTAGTGCGGAACAATCCGTTGGTATCATAGTTATAAAAGTTATAAATAGAAAAGGAAGAACAAATGAGAAGACCACTATGCTTAGTATGTATGGCATTTGTGGCTGCTGTTTTTATAATGCTTCATATTCAACCGATGCAGGAGCATGCCTTATCTGCAAACCAGGAAGGACAGGTTGTGACCAGACAGGGCATCGTTACGGCAAAGGAATATAAGAATGGTAATCTGATTCTATATCTTGAGGGCGAGGACAAAGAGGGATTTTTGTGTTATATGTCTGATACAACAGAACCCAGACTTGGAAGTGTGGTAACAGTTCAGGGAAAGGCGATGAATTTCAGACAGGACAGAAATCCGGGCTGCTTTGACCAGAGAGAATATTATAGATTACAGAGGGTATATTATCAGTTAAAAAATGGGAGACTCCTGACACAAAGCGGGCAATACAGCTTCTATCGGGAGTCTCTTTATCGTCTGCGCAGACAGTTAGAGAGAATACTGGAACAGTGCATGGAGGAACAGGATGCAGCTGTTATGAAGGCAGTTCTGCTGGGGAATAAGCAGGAGCTGGATACGCAGAAGAAACAGCTCTATCAGAAAAGCGGGATTGCGCATGTGCTGGCTATATCTGGAGTACATATTACAATTCTTGGTATGGGACTGTATGAAGTTCTGCGAAGATTGCGGATGCCGGACTGGTTGTGTGCGCTGGTTGCAGTTGTGCTGATGCTGCTGTATGGAGATATGGTGGGAATGAGTACTTCGGCATATCGTGCTGTCTTCATGTTTGCATTAAAGATGGGGGCGCAGCTTCTGCATAGAACTTATGATATGTTGACAGCTTTGGCACTGGCAGCAGTAGGCGTATTGTTGGAACAGCCATTATACCTGTATCATGCAGGATTTTTGCTGTCTTTTGGCGCAATTCTTGGAATCGGCTGTATGCTGGATGTGATAAAAACAGATATGACACAGAAGTCATTTAAAGGGACGGGAGATAAAGTATGGATATATAAGAGATTAACAAAGATACGTGAGGGGTTAGCTGGTGGATTTGCTGTTTTTACAGTACATTTTCCTATCATGCTGTGGTTTTATTATGAGTTCCCAATTTATTCATTTCTGCTGAATCTATTGATTATTCCTGCAATGGGAATTGTAATGATTCTGGGGCTGGTATGTATAGGATTTGGAGCTTTTCACTGGGGATTTATGCGTGGAATCGCCTATCTGGCGACGCAGGGCTGTCATTTGATATTGCAGGGATTTGATTTGTTGTGTGAAGGGTCATTGAAGTTACCCGGCTCGACCTGGATTGTGGGAAGACCAGCCATGTGGAGAATCGTGATTTTTTATACCGTTATGATATTGCTGTATGTGATTCACCAGTATCTGAAGAAAGAGAAAATACTGGGAATGCCACACTGGTTAAAAATGGCATGCATTCTTGCAGCAGTTGTGATGCTGACTCATAGAACCTATGGGAATCTTGAGATAACTGCGATGGATGTAGGGCAGGGGGATGGCATCTGGCTGGAGACGGATAAGGGAGAACATTATCTGATTGACGGCGGTTCCACTTCGGAGAGTAGGCTTGCCCAGTACACCTTGGTTCCATTTCTGAAATATACGGGAACAGCCAGACTGGATGCTGTATTTCTGACACATCTGGATGAAGATCATATATCCGGTGTGAGGGAGCTGTTGGAGAATCCGCAGGGAATCCAGATAGAACAGGTTGTCATTGCACAGGCGGCAAAGAAAGACGAGAAATATGAAGCACTAAGAGAATTGTGTAAAGAGCAGAAAGTCCCCCTGCGTTGTGTGAAAAGTGGCGACTGTATGGAATCGGGAAATATGAGATTGCAGATCCTGCATCCTGGCGGTGAATATCAGGCACAGGACCGTAATGGATATTCGTTAGTCATGAAGCTGGAATATGGCGAGTTCCATGCGCTGTTTACCGGGGATGTGACAGAAGATGGAGAGAGGGCAGTGGCAAGAACATTACCATCAGACTGGAAATGTCATTACTATAAGGTGGCGCATCATGGTTCACGATACTCTAATTCTGAGCTTTTGCTGAATCAGCTGCAACCTGATATAGCAGTAATCTCCTGTGGAGAGAATAACAGTTATGGACATCCTCATACGGAAGTATTGGAACGATTGCGGCAGGTTGGAACGACAGTATATAGAACAGATGAAAGCGGGGCAGTTATGCTGACTGTTTCGGGTAAGCGTTTAAAACTGAAAGAACATATAATGGCACTTTCAAAATGAAATCTGAGACGTATGGCAAAAGATGAGTAACTATGATAAGATAGTATTGCTGGCAAAAACAGTGAAACTTTAACAGGAGGCATGGTGAAGCGATGAAGAGAGTCATACAGGATATCAAAGAGGGAACATTCAGCCATGTATACTTGTTATATGGAGAAGAAGCATATCTGCGTAAGCAGTACCGGGATAAACTGAAATGTGCACTGGTGTCACCAGATGATACAATGAACTGTAGCATCTATGCCGGAAAAGACATCAATGTGAATGAAGTTGTAGACATGGCAGGGACTATGCCCTTCTTTGCAGAGCGCAGAGTGATCGTAATTGAAAACAGCGGCTGGATGAAGACAGGAAATGAGAAAATGGTTGATTTCCTCAAACATGTTCCTGAAACTACCTATATGATATTTGTTGAAGAAGAGGTAGATAAGCGAAGCAAGCTCTTTAAGGCAGTGTCGTCTAATGGTTATGCGGCAGTCTGTGATGTACAGGATGAGAATACCTTGAAGAAGTGGATCATGGGACTGCTCAAGAAAGAAAATAAGCTGATTACCCCGGATGCACTGAATCTTCTGTTAGACAGAACTGGTACAGATATGGAGAATATTCGCCATGAAGTCGAGAAATTAATATGCTACAAATATGAAGAAGAAGGCATTACTGCCAAAGATGTGGAAGAACTGTGCACTGTAAGAGTGCAGAATAAGATATTTGATATGGTGGAAGCAGTGGCAGATAAGAAACAGAAGCAGGCGTTGGATTTGTATTATGACTTATTGGCTTTAAAAGAAGCTCCACTCAAGATACTTGCGCTAATAGCCAGACAGTTCAACATTCTGTTGCAGGTAAGAGAAATGAAAGCGAAAGGGTATGACGATAATACCATAGCTCAGAAGACTGGATTGAATGCCTATTTCCTGAAAAAGAAATATATTCCACAGGCTATGCGTTTCAAACAGGAACAGCTGATGGAAGCCGTCAGTGAATGTGTACAGGCGGATGAAGATGTAAAAACCGGTAGAATGAGCGATCTTATGAGTGTAGAATTAATTATAGTAGGACTTAGTAATTAACAGGAGGAAGAGAAAGATGATACCAAAGGACCCGGTAATGTTATTAAGCTTTGTGAATTTGAAACTGCGTGACTTCTATAGCAGTCTGGATGCATTGTGTGAGGATCTGGATGCAGACGAGAAGGAGATTACAGAGAAGCTTGCATCCATTGATTATCATTATGATGCAGAGAGAAATCAGTTCGTATAAAAAACATAAACAGGTAATAAAAAATCCATGGTCATTCAACTATCTGAATGACCATGGATTTTTATGTTAGCTTAATTAATTCTGATTCAGGAAATCATACTGGGACATGAATAATTTATAATATTCTCCATGTTTTGCAAGGAGTTCTTCATGTGTACCCTTCTCCAGAATATTTCCTTTATCTACATACATAATGCAGTTGGCATTTTTTATTGTAGATAATCTGTGGGCAATGATAAAGGAAGTACGTCCTTCCAGCAATTTATTCAAGCCCTTCTGTAATAAGATCTCAGTCTCCGTATCAATGCTGGAAGTGGCTTCATCCAGTATCAGGATAGCCGGGTTCTCCAACAAAGCTCTTGCGAAGCTGATAAGCTGTCTTTGACCGGCAGAGAGGCGGCTGCCTCGTTCATTGACCTGTGTCTGATAACCGTCTTCCATATCCATAATGAAATCATGTGCGCATACTGTCTTGGCAGCGGCAATGACTTCTTCATCAGTAGCATTCAGATTACCATAACGGATGTTATCCATGATTGTACCAGAGAAAATGAAGCTGTCCTGCATCATAATACCCATCTGCTTACGCAGGGAAGAGAGAGTTACCCTGGAGATATCCGTGCCATCAATGGTAATTGTACCGGAGTCAACATTATAGAATCGGCTGATCAGATTCACAATAGTGGATTTGCCGGCTCCTGTAGGTCCTACAATGGCATAGGTATCACCGGGGTTGGCAGTAAAGTTCACATTGTTCAGAATCTGTACACCGTCTTCATAGCTGAAGCATACGTTCTGGAAGTTCACTTCACCCTTGATCGGTGGCATTGGAACTGCATCAGGAGCATCTTTGACATTGACCGGTTCATCAATTGTTTCAAAGATTCTCTCCAGATAGGCAATGGCTGTCAGCAGGGAATTATAGAAGGAAGCCAGTGTATTAATAGGTTCCCAGAATCTGGAGATATAGGAGGAGAAGGCGATCAGTACACCTACGGTAACTCCATATAGTTCTCCTGATATCCAGCTGATACCGACTACATATATAATAGCAGTTGTTATTGTAGAGATGGAATCTATACATGGCCACATCAGGAAGTTGTATTTGACTGCACGCATCCAGGCATCACGATAATTGCCGCTTAATCTGTTGAAGATAGAAGTATTCTCATTTTCACGGACAAAGGATTGTGTGACACGGATACCATTGATACTTTCTGCAATATATGCTGTCAGGTTGGACTGTTTATTGCTCTGTATCTGCCAGGCACTGCGCTGTTTCTTCTTCACAGCAATAATGACTGTGGCAAGAATGGGAAGACCACACAGACAGATCAGGGTCAGTCTTACATGAATTGTCAGCATAAAGATCAGAATAAAAATCAGGTTGCACATATCTGTAATCGTATTGATGATACCATTTGACAACAGATCACTCAGACTGTTTACATAATTTACCACTCTGACCTGGATCTTGCCATGAGGTCTTTCATCGTAGTATGAGAAAGGCAGTTCCTGTAGATGGCAGAAGATATCGCTTCTGAGCTGGTGAACAATCTCCTGTCCAATGCGGCTGGTAATTCGTATCTTCCAGCGGATGCAGATACAGGAATATAGAATAATAACAACTGTTATGATAGTAATCTGTACAATGACATGAATGTTTCTGGCTGGTATGTATTCATCCATGATTTTCATAATGAAAGTAGGAAAGAGCATGGTCAGTGCTGAAGAGGAAAGCATCAGGAATAAGGCAAGTGCCAGTTGTCCCTTATAAGGGCGCACATAGGTAAAAAGCCTTTTTAACTGATTGATGTCAAATTTATCTTCCATCACTTCGTCAATGTCATATTTATTTCGTGCCATGATATCCCTCCTTTCCTGCTTCCTGCTTGGCATACTGTTCGTATTCTCCATACTGATGGCGGAATACAGTTGCATAGTAGCCATTCTTTGCCAGTAATTCGTCATGTGTTCCCTGCTCTACGATATGACCGTCATTCAGAACAAGGATAACATCAGAATCCTTGATAGAAGAGATTCTGTATGCGACTACGAAAATCGTACATTTATGGTCGATAGAGCCCAATTGCTTCTGAATGTAGCTCTCGGTCTCCATATCGACAGCGGATGTGGTATCATCCAGAATCAGAATAGATGGTTCTTTTAACAGTGCTCTTGCCAGAGAGATTCTCTGTTTCTGTCCACCGGAAAGTCCCACGCCTCTTTCTCCTACAATAGTGTCATAGCCATCCGGCATTGCCTGAATGAACGCATCTGCATCAGCCATAATGGCAGCCTTCTGTACTTCTTCAAAAGGACAGTCAGGGCGGCTGTAGGCTATATTACCCTCTACGGTGTCTGAGAAGAGAAATACATCCTGCATTGCCATACCGATATTGGCTCTGAGGTTGTAGAGATCCAGGTCTTTTACATTGATGCCATCCACCAGAACTTCACCATCTGTAACATCATAGAAACGACACAGCAGATTCATGATCGTGGATTTGCCAGAGCCTGTAGAACCAAGAATACCTACAGTCTGACCACTCTTAATATGGAAGCTTACATTATGAATGATATCTTCATCATCTGCACTGTAGGAGACATTTCGAAATTCCACATCACCATTGAGACGCTTCTTCTCAATGCCGCTGACTGGTCGTTTTACATCAGGCTCTTCACTGTATGTAGCATATATCTTCTCAACAGAAGTGGTAAAACGCTGAATATCATTGATACGCCAGCCTATCTGACGCAGAGGATTCATCAGCATCCACAGATAACCATTGATCGTAACGTAATTACCCAGGGTCATGCTGCCACGGATAACCATGATACTTCCCACCAGCATAAGGATAACGGTCAGCATATTGGACAGAAATTCAAAAAGAGGCACATATTTTGTCCAGATTTCAGCTGCGGCAAGCTCTGCATCGCGGTAAGCATCATTTTCCTTATTAAATTTCTGAATCTCGTAATCTTCCTTGGAGAAAGCCTTCACCACTCGATTACCACTGACATTTTCCTGAACAAAGGTATTCAGGGAGGAGAACTGTTCACGAATATGCTGGAATCGTGGACGGCCTTCCTTTGTCTGACTGAATGTTACGGCTGCGGCAAAAGGCAGAATGATGCACATGCACAGAGCCAGCTGCCAGCTTACCGTGAAGATCATAATCAGAGCGAAGAAAAACAGAAATACATTTTCATAGACCTGATAAATAACAAATGCTACGAAATGTCGGATCGCATCCATATCACCTGTCTGCCGGCTCAGAAGATCACCGGTACGCTTCTTATTATAGAATGCGAAATCTTCCTGAAGAAGCTTACGGTATACGGTATCACGCATGGAATAAAGAACATCCTGCGAACAGGTCTCGAAGATGACCTGTGACCAGTAACGGAGTACACCACGAATGATCGTAATCAGGATCAGCAATGCAATCAGCCTGGGCAAAAGATCATATTGCCCGGCAGTGATAACGTCATCTACAATGGCACCGGATACGATAGGCTTTACGATAGCCAGTATGGAGATGATCGTGACCAGGACAAGACCGAAGAACATCTTACGGTTATGTTTCCTGAGAAAAGAATAGAACCACTCAAAAGCAGTCATAAAAGTAACCCCTTACCTTTCTTGAATTGTTTGCAAACGTATATCTATTATAGTAAAAAAATTGACAATTAGGAAGTCAAAAAGTCGTACATTTTAAGACATTTATTGTCTTTTTCTATTCGGATAAATAAAAAGTAGTATTGCATTCAGAACGTATGTATGGTATAGTATAACAAACAAATATTCGGAACACAAGTTCTAATTTAAAATTAGATTTAAAAAGAGGAAGAAATGCAGAAAAATTATAAATATGATGTCTCAGTAGAAATGTTTACTCCCAGGAGTCAGACCATAATGGATAAACTGAAGATATTAAGTGATGCAGCCAAATTTGATGTATCTTGTAGCAGCTCAGGAGTGAATCGTAAGGGCAATGGCAGGGATATGGGGAACTGCATATCAGCAGGAATCTGTCACAGCTTTGCAGCAGATGGAAGATGTATCTCGTTATTGAAGATTCTGCTGTCCAATGAATGTATCTATGACTGCAAGTACTGTCTTAACCGCCGAAGCAATGATGTACCCAGAGCCACATTTACACCGGATGAGGTCTGTGAACTGACGATGAATTTCTACCGCCGTAATTATATAGAAGGTTTATTCCTGAGTTCCGGCATTATAGGTACTCCCAATCAGACGATGGAAATGATATGGCAGGTGGTCTATAAGCTCCGCAATGTTTATCATTTCCGTGGATATATCCATGTAAAAGGCATACCAGGAGCCGATCCTGTTCTGATACAGAAGACAGGGTATCTTGCAGACAGGATGAGCGTGAATCTGGAATTACCTACAGCAGACGGTCTTAAAAAGCTTGCACCGAACAAACATCGCAAGAACATTCTGACTCCGATGCGCCAGATTCAACAGGGAATCCAGCAGGGAAGAAATGAAGTGGCAATATACCGTCATGCACCTGATTTTGTACCTGCAGGGCAGTCTACGCAGATGATCGTGGGAGCCACACCGGAGAGCGATTATCAGATCATGGCAGTAGCACAGGGGCTGTATGATAATTTTGAGCTAAAGAGGGTGTTCTATTCTGCTTATGTCAGTATTAATGAAGATAAGGAATTGCCGGCACTTCATACTGGAACGCCTCTTCTTAGGGAACACAGGTTATATCAGGCAGACTGGCTGATGCGGTTCTACCAGTTCAGAGCGGAAGAACTGTTGAATGAGAAAAGACCTAATTTCAACATTCTGCTGGATCCCAAGTGTGACTGGGCATTGCAGCATCTGGAACAGTTCCCGGTGGAGATCAACAGGGCTGATTATCATACCCTTCTTCGTGTACCGGGCATTGGTGTCAACAGTGCCAGAAGGATATGCGGCGCCAGAAGGACAGTCAGACTTGGCTTCGAGGATCTCAAGAAGATGGGGGTTGTATTAAAGAGAGCACTGTATTTTATTACATGCAGTGGCAAAATGATGTATCCTACCAAACTGGAGGAAGACTATATTACCAGAAATCTTCTTTCCATACATGAGAGGCTGCCTTTTGATCAGAGCGGGATAACCTATAAGCAGTTATCGCTGCTAGATGACAGTACGGAGAATGTCAGAATGCTGCAACAAGGTGATAACAGGGATAAGGCAGTATGAACAAAATCAGTATTGCCAATAGTATGCAGATTATGGAAAGGTATGGTTATCAGAAATAATGGAAGAATATGAATATGCACTGATCTGCGAAGACAGTATAGATGGGATATTGAGTGGAATCTATGAGGCGTATCAGATTAAGAAAGAAGAACAGATAGACAGCCACGACAGAATCCATCTTCTGACAGAGGAACCGTATATACAGAGATTGTCCTGTTACTATCAGCATATTGAGACTGACAGAGGCAAGGCAGAGAAAGTCATCAGAACATTGAAAAAAGAATTCGGGGAAAGTGGCTTTTATGATCTGTGTCTGGCAATGGTTTCAAAGGGGGAAGAGAAAGCAGATGCTGTATACCATACGGTCGTTTTGGGGCTGCGGACTCACGATAAGAGAATTCTGGAACGGCTTCATGTAGAGGCTGTGAGCAGGACATTTTCCTATTATAGACGGACATCCAGAGAATTGAACCACTGGATAGAATTTCTAAGATTTGAAGAACTGGAGAATGGGATTTTGTATGCAAGAATTGCACCCAAAGGCGATATTCTTACATTTTTGATTCCACATTTTGCAGACCGTCTGCCTGCGGACAATTTTATCATCTATGATGAGAACAGAGGCATATTTGGACTGCATCCACAATTTCATGACTGGTATCTTGTCACACACCAGAACTTTGATACGAGTATGCTGCATTTCTCACAGAATGAGACAATTTACAGGGAGTTGTTTACGTGTTTCTGTCAGAGTGTTGCCATACAGGATAGAAAGAATCCGGGATTACAGATGAACATGCTTCCTAAGTGGTTTCGACCATATATGGTGGAGTTTAGGTGATAAAAAATTAAAATGTAGAATGAAGTTTACAAATTTAAGTTAAAAATATAAAATTACGACAGTTTTTAACCGTATTTAATGGATAATTTGACAAGAAATATTCCAGATTGTACTTAAATAGGAACATGGAAACGACATAATTCACGAAAGTTTCCAATACGTATTTACATCATGTCAGTTTCGTGTATAATAAGCACTTGAATAAGAAATATTCAAATAAGAAACAATGATCCCATGCATTGACATGTGGATGTTTACCGCATAAGGTAAAGAAACGGTTGTGTACTCTATCGTCTGTGGATGATAGATGCCAGAAAGGTATAGGTATAAGGACATGAAAGAACGTAAAATTAAAATGACACCGGAAGAAGTAAAGGACTTTGTGAATAAGGCATCTCAGTGTGATTTTGATATTGATATTTTCTATAATCACTTTATTATTGATGCGAAATCCATTTTAGGCGTTATGGGTCTGGATTTTAATTCTACGCTTACAGTAAAGTACGCTGGTGATAACCATGAATTTGAAAGTTATGTAAACACACTTTGCGTAGCATAAGTATTTCTGTTGTATGAGCATATTTGACTCCCTGTTACTGTTATAGTACTATAAGCAGTGACGGGGAGTTTTTGTATAATGAGGAAGAACTGGAGAGTAAATAAGATATATAAGAATAGAAAGGAGGAGCCGTATGGAGATCAGAGTATCAGTAAGACAACTGGTAGAATTTATTCTCAGGGAAGGCAATATTGATAACAGAAGAACCGGCGGCTCCGATACAGCCATGCAGGAGGGCGGACGCATACACAGGATGATCCAGCGCAGAATGGGCAGTGATTATCATGCAGAAGTCATGCTTCGCCACGTCTGGAAGACGCAGGAATATGATGTGGTGATCGAAGGCAGAGCAGATGGAATCATAGACATACTCTGGAATCAGCGGGCAGAAGCACAGGATTCGGAGGTATTAATCGAGGAAAGCGCCGGCTTGCCCACAGATATGAACAGTGTCATGGATGAGGTTGTGATAGATGAGATCAAGGGTACATACAGAGATTTGAAGAGAATCAATAAGCCTGTAGGAGTTCATCTTGCGCAGGCAAAATGCTATGCCTATATCTATGCAATCCAGAACAGGATATCTACAATAGGTGTTCGTATGACTTATTGTAATATGGAAACAGAAGAGATTAAATATTTCCATGAATCCTATACTTTTGACGAATTATCCGAATGGTTCACACAGTTATTGCTTGAATACAAGAAGTGGACAGATTTTCAGTTTGACTGGAACAGGAAGAGAACAGAGTCCATTAAACAGATGTCTTTTCCATTTTCTTATAGAGAAGGACAGAAAGAACTGGTAACTTATGTATACCAGACTATTTATCATAGACGTAAGCTTTTTCTGGAAGCACCTACGGGAGTAGGTAAGACGATATCTACGGTATTTCCATCGGTAAAAGCCATAGGAGAGGGTATGGCTGAGAAGATATTTTACCTGACAGCCAAGACAATCACAAGAACCGTGGCACAGGACTGTTTCAAATTGCTGGCAGAGCATGGTCTTGCAATGAAAGTACTGGTCATTACGGCAAAAGACAAAATATGCCCCATGGAAGAAACAGAGTGTAACCCGGATTACTGCCCTTATGCTAAAGGACATTTTGACAGAATCAATGATGCCATGTATGAATTGCTTCAGTCAGAGAATATGTTTTCAAGAGATATCATTCTGGAATGCGCAAGAAAGCATCAGGTATGCCCCTTTGAAATGAGTCTGGATATGAGCCTGTATGCGGATGCCATCATATGTGACTATAACTACGTGTTTGATCCGAATGTGTACCTCAAACGTTTCTTTGCAGAAGGACTTGGAAGCAAAGACTATATATTTCTGATTGATGAGGCGCACAATCTGCTGGAGAGAGGCAGAGAGATGTACAGTGCTGCCCTTTTCAAGGAAGATTTCCTCAAAATGAAGAAATTAGTCAAGAAGGAAAGCCCAAAGCTGGAGAGACAGTTGGAGAAATGCAATAAAGAGCTTTTGGCTATGAAGCGGGAATGTGTGAATTACAGAAGGGAAGACATGATTGCGCCTTTTGTTATGGCATTGACCAGAGCCTATGCCACCATGGATGAATTTCTGGAAGAACATGACAGTATGCCGGAGCGTAGTGAGCTTCTGGATTTTTATTTTGATATTGCTCATTTCCTGAATATGTACGAGATTATGGACGATAATTATGTGGTGTACAGCCAGCAGATGCAGGAGGGAGAGTTTATGCTTAAGCTCTTTTGTGTGAATCCGGCGAATAATCTCAAGAACTGTATGTACAGAGGACGCAGCACGATTCTGTTCTCAGCAACATTTCTGCCCATACAATATTATAAGAAGCTTCTGGGTGGGGAAGAACAGGATTATGAAGTCTATGCACAGTCCACCTTTCAGGAAGAAAAGAAGAAGCTGCTTCTGGCAAATGATGTGACCAGTAAATATGTGAGACGAAGTGATGAAGAATATCAGAGAATCGCCAGATATATATATGAGGTGGTACAGCAGCGATACGGCAATTATATGGTGTTTTTCCCTTCCCATGCATTTCTGGAAGAAGTATATGACTGCTTTATGGAATACTATTACAATGAGGAATGTATGGAATGCGTTCTTCAGGAAGAATACATGAGCGAAGCAATGAGAGAGGATTTTCTGAAACGCTTTACAGGAAATGAAGCATGCGACCTGAATACGGAGATAGCCTTTGAGATAGAAGAGGAAGAAGATAAGATTCTGATAGGCTTCTGTGTTATGGGTGGAATCTTTTCAGAAGGAATCGACCTGAAAAACGACAGTCTTATCGGGGCGTTGATCGTCGGAACCGGATTGCCACAGGTATGCTGTGAGAGAGAGCTGTTGAAAGAATACTTCGACGAACTGGGGGAGAACGGTTTTGATTACGCATACCGTTACCCAGGCATGAATAAGGTCTTGCAGTCAGCAGGGCGGGTGATTCGTACCGCAGAAGATGTAGGAGTTGTCGCCCTTCTGGATGAGCGTTTTATGACTTATCAGTATAGAAAGATGTTTCCGAGAGAATGGAGCCAGTATGAAATCGTCAATGTGGACGAAGTCTCAAAAAGAGTGGAAAAGTTCTGGAATGACTGGTTATAAATGTGTAAAAATAGAATATGACTGACATTGATAAAACGTAAAAACACAGTAAAACAATAAAAAAACGCACGTTATTCCTGACTTCACAACTCAAAATGTGCATTTTCAATTAAATAACAAGGGTGTGGATAACTTTGTGGAAATTGTGGTTTTCTCAACCTTTTAAGGCGGTTTGTCACGACGAACATCATATAAATGTGGAAAAAAGGAATCATTTACGATGAAAATATGGTATGAAAAAGGAGAGATTTTTCATGGCATTTCATAAAGAAAATTAACAGAAAACTTTAAAAAACGACAGAAAATGATATACTTATAGTGTACACGTTACTGAGAATGAAGAAAGGCGGGAATAAGAGATGTGGGCATATGAAAGTGTATTTTATCAGATATATCCTTTGGGATTCTGTGGAGCACCATTTGAAAATGATGGAGTACTGACACACAGGATTCTGAAAGTAGTGGACTGGATTCCTCATATGAAGAAGCTGGGTGTGAATGCAGTATATTTCTCACCGGTATTTGAATCCGATACACATGGATATAATACCAGAGACTACAGAATGGTAGATAAGAGACTGGGAACCAATGAGGATCTGAAAGAGGTAGTTGCCAGATTACATGAGAACGGCATCAGAGTGATACTGGACGGTGTATTCAATCATGTAGGACGAGGCTTCTGGGCTTTTCAGGATGTATTAAAGAATAGAGAGAATTCACCATATCGCAACTGGTTCATGTTGAATTTCCAGGGGGATTCCCCGTATCATGACGGATTATGGTATGAAGGCTGGGAAGGCAATTATGATCTGGTAAAGCTGAATCTTGGAAATGAAGAAGCAGTAGTTCATATTCTGGAGAGTGTGGCACAGTGGATTGATGAATTTGATATTGATGGTCTGAGACTGGATGTGGCATATTGCCTTTCACCGGAGTTCTGCAGGCGGCTGCGCAGCTTCTGTGACAGCAAGAAACAGGATTTCTTCCTGGTAGGTGAGATGCTGCATGGTGATTATAAGAGACTTGTAGGCGATGATATGTTGCATTCAGCTACCAATTATGAATGCTATAAGGGCTTGTACAGCAGCTTTAATTCCATGAATCTGTTTGAAATCGTGCATTCTCTGCTCAGACAGTTCGGACCGGAGAACTGGACACTGTACAGGGGCAAGCACCTGTTGTCCTTTGTAGATAACCATGATGTGACCAGAGTAGCAAGCATATTGACCAATGAGAAGCATCTGCCACTGATCTATGCAATGTGCTTTGGCATGCCGGGCATTCCCTGTGTATACTATGGCAGTGAGTGGGGCGCGAAGGCACAGAAGTCAGAAGGGGATCCTGCACTGAGAGCCTGCTTCGATGCACCTGAATGGAATGATTTATCAGAGTGGATCTCTAAGCTTGCCGAGGCGAAGAAGTCAAGCAATGCCCTGCAATATGGTGATTTCCGTTCCGTTGTACTGACCAACAGACAGTGTATCTTTGAACGAAAGACAGATCAGGAGAGAGTATTTGTTGCTATCAACGCAGATGAGAATGAATATACAGCGCACTTTGATGCCGGCTGTGGCACAGCCATAGACCTGATTACCGGAGAACCGCATGACTTTGGAGGAGGAAGTAAGCTTCCACCCTATTCTGCATACTTCTGGAAGTGCGAGTGTTAAAACTGTAACGATTTGTAAATATTCAGAGCCATGCAAAAAGCTTCCTGTGAATGCTTATATACATTCAACAGGAAGCTTTTTATATGGTGAGTAACTACATTATCCCATTACAACTTCTACATTTACATCAGTCTTGCCGGCTTCATAAGGAATGATATGTCCTTCTACAGCCTTGCCATCTACAGTCATAGATGCGACACCCTTTTGTACATTCTCAGGATTCTTTACGGTGATATGATAGTTCACATCACGATATTTTCTGGTGAGCTTGAAGTCACCGAATCCTTCAGGAATACAAGGATTGATGCTCAGACCATGATGTGTAGGATATACACCAAGAATATACTGGGAAACATTTACAAAAGTCCATGCCGCAGTACCTGTCAGCCAGCTGTTCTTAGCCTCACCATGATACTTGGCATCACGACCGGCTACCATCTGGGAATATACATATGGTTCTGTTCTGTGAATCTCACTGATATCTTCTACGTAAGCAGGACAGGTCTTCTGATATACCTCAAAGGCTCTGTTGCCACGTCCGATGACAGTCTCAGCGATAGAGATCCATGGATTGTTGTGGCAGAAGATACCTGCATTTTCCTTATATCCGGGTGGATAGGAGGAGATTTCACCAAGTTCGAGGTGATATCTTGTATAAGCAGGCTGCAGGATCATAACACCATATTTGGTATCCAGTCTTTCTTTTACAGAATCCAGAGCCTTCTGTGCAAGACCTTCCTTTACACCAATTCCAGCCAGAACGCAGAAGCCCTGTGGCTCAATGTAAATCTGACCTTCTTCACATTCCTTGGAACCTACCTTGTGACTGTAAGCGTCATAAGCTCTTACGAACCATTCACCATCCCAGCCATCTTTCATGACAGCCTCGTTCATAAGCTCTACTTCTTTACGTGCTCTTGCAGCTTCGGCTGTATCGCCCAGAAGCTCTGCCAGCTGTGCATATTCTTCACCGTATTTTACGAACATTCCACCGATGAAGACGGATTCTGCAACAGGTCCTTCACTTGGACCGAAGGTCTGGAAGGATTCACCCGGATGCTCAGAGAAGCAGTTCAGGTTCAGACAGTCATTCCAGTCTGCACGACCGATCAGTGGCAGATTGTGAGGTCCTTTGTGGTTTACTGTATAATCAAAGGAACGTTTTAAGTGATCCATCAGAGGTGTTGCAACACTCATATCATTATCAAAAGGCACCATTTCCTTTAAGATGGACAGATCACCGGTCTCACGTACATAAGCACTTGTACCTGCAATCAGCCATAATGGATCATCATTGAATCCGCTTCCGATATCGGAGTTGCCCTTCTTAGTAAGAGGCTGATACTGATGATAAGCACTGCCATCCTGGAACTGTGTAGAAGCGATATCAATGATACGTTCTCTTGCACGGTCTGGAATCAGATGTACGAAGCCCAGTAAATCCTGACAGGAATCACGGAAGCCCATGCCACGACCGATACCGGATTCATAGTAGGAAGCAGAACGGCTCATGTTGAAAGTTACCATACACTGATACTGATTCCAGATATTGACCATACGGTTGACTTTGTCATTGGAGGATTCTACTACGTATTTGGATAAGAGGTTCTCCCAGTATGTATTTAATTCTGCAAAAGCCTTCTCCACATCTGCATCTGTCTGATAACGTGCCATCATGGCATTTGCCGGCTTTTTATTAATGACATTAGGTGCTTCAAATTTCTCATCCTCAGGATTCTCTACATATCCTAATAAGAAGACATAGGATTTCTCTTCACCTGGAGCAAGTGTGATATCAAGCTGCTGGGAAGCGATAGGAGCCCATCCACTTGCTACGGAGTTGGTACATTTACCGGCAATAACAGCCTGTGGTTTATCAGCACCATTGTAAGTACCGATGAAGCTTTCACGGATTGTATCAAAACCTGCAATAGGAGCATTTACTGTATAAATAGCGTAGTGATTACGACGCTCTCTGTATTCTGTCTTATGGTAAATGGTAGAACCGATGACCTCGACTTCGCCTGTACTTAAATTACGCTGGAAGTTGCGGGAATCATCATCTGCGTTCCACAGACACCATTCTACATAGGAGAATACGGAGATTTTCTTCTCCTGGGCAGAGGTGTTCTTAATCTTTAACTGTGAGATCTCACAGTTATCATTCATAGGAACAAAGCTCAGGATATTAGCCTGAATCCCATTCTTGGAACCGGCAAAACGGCTGTATCCGATGCCGTGTCTGCATTCGTAGGAATCAAGCTCGGTCTTGGTTGGCTGCCAGCCTGGATTCCATATGGTATCGCCGTCTTTTATATAGAAGTATTTGCCATTGGTATCATAAGGAACATCATTATAACGATAACGTGTCAGACGAAGCAGCTTCGCATCCTTATAGAAAGTATATCCACCACAGGTATTGGATATCAGGGAAAAGAATTCATTACATCCCAGATAGTTGATCCATGGCAGCGGAGTTTTGGGAGTCGTGATGACGTATTCACGGTTGGCGTCATCGAAATAACCAAATTTCATATTGTATTCTCCTTTACTATTGAGTGAAATAATATAGTACATTGTTAAGAAAACGTTTAAGTAGTTCTTTATGCCTGCATTATACAGTATATAAATTCTAAAAACAAGGGAAAAATCAGAGAAAGTAAGAAAAACAAGGAAGTACGCAAAAACTTGGAATGCAATGTTTGTGAAGCGTATTCGTATTAGGAAGTAAAAGATAAAAAGTATAGAAATTTGCAAAATACAAAGAGAAATTAACTATTTTTACCATATGGATTTATACAAACATAGCAATTTGCATATAAAACAAAAAAAACTATTGAAAAAATGTACAATGTGTTGTATAGTAAAAATACGAAAACGATTAAGGAAAAATCAGAGAGGAGCATAGCCTTATGGTATCCATGAAAGACATCGCTGCGGCGTGCAAGGTATCAGTCGCTACAGTCAGCAAAGCATTAAATAATCACAGCGACATCAGCGATGAGACAAAGGCTGTGATTAAACGGAAAGCAAGGGAACTTGGGTATCATCCTAATTTCTCGGCAAGAGCCTTGAAGATGAATAAGAGCTATAATATAGGTGTTTTATACAAGGATAATGCCGGAAGTGGACTGACACATGACTACTTTGCACAAGTATTAGAGAATTTTAAGATAACTGCTGAAAACAGTGGCTATGATATTACATTTCTGAATAATTCGAGATTGCGAAAGGACAGAATGTCTTATTTGGAGCACAGCATATACCGTGGGATGGATGGTGTCATGATTACCATTGTAGATTATAAGAACCCGGAGGTGATCGAATTACTGCAGAGTGAATTGCCGGTTGTCATGATAGACTATGTATATAATGGCAGGATATCTATTATGTCTGATAATATAGAAGGAATGAATACATTACTGGAATATGCTTACGACAAAGGACACCGCAGGATTGCATATATTCACGGTGAAGAGTCTGTTGTTACCATGAACAGAGTATCTGCTTTTTACAGATTCCTGGAGAAGAGAGATATTGAAGTACCTGAGGAATACGTAAGAGAGGCGAAGTACAGAGATTCCTACGTTGCTGGCATGATCACCAAACAATTACTGGATATGCCTGAACCTCCTACCTGTATCCTTTATCCGGATGATTTCTCGGCAATCGGCGGAATGAATGTAGTAAAGAACAGAGGTCTGAGGATTCCACAGGATGTTTCACTGATTGGATATGATGGTATCCCGATAGCTTCCCAGATTGAACCGGCTCTGACTACATACCGTCAGAATACAGTAGATATAGGTAAACTTGCAGCGGAGAAATTGATTAGCCTTATCGAAAAACCAAAATCTACTATAATTGGACAATACACGGTGGACGGATGTCTGATAGAAGGAAATACGGTTTCGACCAGATAAACGAATAATAAGAATAAAGGAGACGATGACTATGAAAGACTTCTTAGAAAACACCTGGAAACACAGGGCACATGTAGTGCTGGCACTTCCGGCATTCCTGATATTGCTTTTTATCATGTATGTGCCTATGGCTGGTCTTGTGATGGCATTTAAGTCTTTTGACTACACAAAAGGAATTTGGGCAAGCCCATGGAACGGACTGGATAACTTCAAATATCTGCTGGCTTCCAAAACAACCTTTATTACAATGACACGAAACACATTGATGTACTACGTGATCTTTACGGCAATCGGTACTTTCCTCAATGTAGTTCTGGCAATTGCAATTGACCAGTTCGTATTTAAAAAAGCAGCAAAGACCATGCAGACGATCATGATCATCCCGGTATTTATCTCTTATGCAGCAGTACAGTTCATTGTATATGCATTCATCAGTACAGATACCGGTATCCTCAACAATACATTCGGTTTAACTACAAGATTTTATTCCACTCCGTCCTTGTGGCCGGCAATCCTGACAATCGTTAAGATCTGGAACAGCGTAGGTTACGGTTCAGTTCTTTACATGTCAGTTCTGGCAGGCATCGACACAGCATTGTATGAAGCAGCTGAAATCGACGGTGCGAACAAGTGGCAGATGATCAGACACATTACATTACCTGCACTGGTGCCTATGATTACAGTTATGTTACTTCTTTCAGTTGGTAGCATCATGAGATCTGATACAGGTCTTTTCTACCAGGTAACAAGAAACAGCGGTATTCTTTATCCTACAACACAGGTTATCGATTCTTATGTATTAAATGCAATTTTCAAGAATTCAAACTTCGGATTCACCGCTGCAACCAGTTTCTTCCAGTCTATTGTAGGCTTGCTGCTGATGCTGTTCGCTAATGGAATGGTTCGTAAGATTGCACCGGAAAATGCATTATTCTAAAGGAGGAGACGTCATGAGTAGAAAAGGAAATAAGGCTGACTTGGCTCCGTCCAGGAGAGAAAGAAAAGGAATTGGCCAGTATATTTTAGGTTTCTTCCTTCTATTATATACATTGTTCTGCGGATTACCTATTGTACTGGTATTTATCGCAGCATTTACAGATGAAGTTGCTATCAACAAGAATGGTTTCAGCTTCTTCCCTGAGAAATGGTCAATGTCAGGATTTAATGCAGTACTCAGATATGGTAAACAGTTACTTACATCCTATGGTGTTACTATTTTCGTAACAGTTGCAGGTACATTCCTTGGATTGATGGTTATGGCAATGTTCGCATATGCGATCAGCCGTAAAGGATTCAAACTTGGCAAATTCTTATCCGTATACTTACTGATTCCTATGTTGTTCAATGGTGGTCAGCTTTCCGGATACATAATCTTTACAAGCTACTATCATTTAAAAGACAGCTTGTTGTTACTAATCTTACCATTATGTGTAAGTACAATGAACGTAATCATTCTGAGAACCTTCATTGTAAACAGTATTCCAGCTGAACTGATGGAAGCAGCCAAGATCGATGGCGCAGGTGAGTATAGAACATTCTTCCAGATTACATTGCCTTTGATGAAACCGTCAATGGCAGCCGTTGGATTCATGATGGCAACAGCTTACTGGAATGACTGGCAGAACGCATTACTTTACATTACATCAGACAACAAGAAACCGTTACAGCTTCTGCTTGTTAATATTCAGAAGAGTATTGAGTTCCTGCTGAACAACTCTAACGTACCGGCTTCTGCAAGAGCAGCTATGGGTGGTAATATTCCGCAGTATTCTGCAACAATGGCTACTGTAGTAGTCGTAATCGCACCGATCATGGTAGTATATCCTTTCTTTCAGAAGTATTTTGTGAAGGGTCTTACCGTTGGTTCTGTAAAAGGTTAATTTATTTCGATATTCAAGGTGTCTGTAATGGTAACAGCACTTTAGTGAATATACACATATTAAAAGGGAGGTTATTTTCTATGAAGAGAAAATCTATTAACAAACTACTGTCAACAGTAATGGTAGCTGCAATGTCCGCAGGACTTTTAGCAGGATGCGGTGGAAGTGCAAGTACTGACACAGCTGCAGCAGACAGCACAGCAACCAAGGAGAGTAGCTCTACAGGGGATAGCACATCGGCAGCTGATTCAGGTGATAAAGTTACAATTAATGTAACCAGAGCAACATTCAACCTTGCTAATCCTGATTCAGAGCAGGTTAAGAAGGTTCAGGATGCCGTAAATGAGTATATCGGCGACAAAATCAATGTTCAGGTCAATCTGACAGATATCGGTTCCGGCGAATACACAGACAAGGCTAACCTTGCACTGGCTAATAACGAAATCAACTTACTGTGGACGGCTTCATGGGAAAGCGTAATCGGTACAAATGATCTGGTTCCTCAGAAAGCAGTATATGATCTGACAGATCTGATCCAGGGCACAGACGTATATAACTCCATGGATGAAGGACAGTGGGAAGCTACCAAGTATGATGGCAAGATTTACTTCATCCCTGTATATAAGGACAATGTAGAAGGCTATGATATCATGGCTCGTAAAGAACTGGTTGACAAGTACGGATGGGATTTATCTTCTGTTAAGACTCTCAAGGACATCGAGCCGATGCTTGAAGATGCAAAGAATGAAGGACTTAAATATCCTTGGCTGACACAGAAGACGGCAATGTTCTACAGACTCTACATTAATGATTTTGATTTCTTCACAGCTGATTCCACAGCTAACTGGGTAGCAGTTGATAAGAGTACAAACGAAGTAGTAGATACAATCCAGACAGACCAGTACAAGGAATTCTGTACATTAATGGCTGAATGGGCAGAAAAAGGCTACATTTCAGAAGATGATGTAACTAAGACAACAACAGATACAACAACTCAGACACAGGATTGGGCATTCTCATGGTGGACAGATATCCCTGTAAATGCAGAAGCTAATTCCCGTTATGGTCAGGAAGTTGAAATGACACCTATCACAGACAGATGGGCACATTCTACATCAGCTCTTGGTTCTGTATGGTGTGTAACAGCTAACAGTACAGAAGAACAGGCAAAGGCTTGTATCGACTTCATGGGACTCCTTTACACAGACAGCAAGTTAGCTGATATGTGGACATTCGGTATCGAGGGCGAAGATTACAGCTATGATGCTAATGGCCAGGTAGTTCAGGATTCTGATAAGTATAATCATTCCATGTGGGAATCTGCATCAGCTACCATCGTAACACCGGTTGCAGGCGAGCCTGAAAACAAGGCAGATCTGTATGAAGACTTTAACGGCGGCGCTAAGACATCTCCGGCAGCAGGTTTCCGTTTCGACAAGAGCCCTGTAGAAGCTCAGTTCGCAGCTTGCCAGAACGTATTTGAAACTTATGGTTTCCCTCTTGAAAATGGTGGTTTCGCAGCAGCAGATGTAGAGTCTACAATCGAAGCTTACCAGGCAGCTCTTGATGAAGCTGGTTATCAGGATGTATTAGCTGAGTTCCAGTCACAGTATGACGCTTGGAAAGCTCAATAAGTAATACGGACTATCATAATCGAATAAGATTATTTACAGAGTGCGGTTGGAGTAATCCGACCGCATTTCTTATGTTTTTCTAAATTATTGCCTACTTCAATTTACGACTTTGCCAAAACATGATACGATACAGGCATGAAAAACGAACGTAGGCGTGTCTTATGACTTTTGATGCCCTTTAAGGAATGGAGTTGGAATATGAGACAGGAAGAATTTTTAAACAGCTTCCGTGAAGCACTGGTTGATAAAGTGCCTGATAATGTCATACAGGATAATTTGAATTATTACAGAAATTATATTAACGGTCAGATCAACAGTGGCAGACAGGAAGAAGAAGTGTTGAGCAGCCTTGGCGATCCAAGACTTTTGGCGAAGACAATTGAAGAGAGCAATAAATTTGCCATGGGAGAAGAGCAGCAAAGCTATTATCAGGACAATAATACCAGTACGTACTGGAATCAGAATGATGAGCAGGAACAGAAGACGGGTTATCATAAGACGGTTAATCTGCCCGGGTGGCTGTTAAGCATCATTGGAATTGCACTGATGATGGTTGTGATTGTAGTAGCTTTCTCACTAATCTCATTTTTTGCACCGGTGATTTTTGTAGTGTTGGTGGGGTTGCTTGTTTTTCACCTTATCAGATCTTGGCAAAGGCGATATTGAAGCAACGGATAAGAAGTTATGTAGACAGAGTGAAAACACGAAATAAGGAAAGAACCGTTTCTACGCGGTTCTTTCCTTGCCTGAAGATTTAAATAGGTTACAATAATTGACTTTGAAAGTCAAACAATTTCAAAAAAAAGAAAATAGAAAAGCGACTGCGTAAGCAGTCGCTTTTCGTTAAGGGGAGTATAAATAATTAA
>CAVBMG010000026.1:0-37054 GCA_963596435.1 Agathobacter sp. | reverse complement strand
AAAATTGGAGGTATTTCCTATGAAGAAATTAGTAGCGTATTTCAGTGCAAGCGGAGTAACCAGAAAAGTAGCTGAGATGATAGCGGAAGCCGGCAGCTGCGATTTGTATGAAATTACACCAAAGGTACGATATACAAAAGAGGATCTGAACTGGATGGATAAGAAATCCAGAAGCAGTGTTGAAATGAGTGATAAGAAAATCAGACCGGAACTTGCAGACGGTGATGTAGATATAAGCAGTTATGATGAAATCATCCTTGGATTTCCAATCTGGTGGTATGTAGCACCTACTATTATCAATACTTTCCTGGAGAAGTATGATTTTACAGGGAAAAAGATTGTCCTTTTTGCAACATCAGGTGGAAGCGGATTTGGTAATACTGTAAAAGAACTGCAGCCATCCGCACCGGGCGCGGTTATTACAGAAGGTAAGCTCCTTAACAGGATGTCCAAGCAGGAAATCAGCAACTGGGTAAAGGAATTATAAGATTATAATATAAAATATAAAAGGAAGGGAAATATAATGGCAAAGATCGTACAGACAGCAGGAAGAAATGCACTCGGAGAATTTGCTCCTGAGTTTGCACATTTTAATGATGATGTTCTCTTTGGGGAGAACTGGAATAATGCAGATATTGATGTAAAAACAAGAAGTATCATTACAGTAGTAGCACTGATGGCATCAGGAATCACGGATTCCTCTTTGAAATTCCATTTACAGAATGCCAAGGCACATGGAGTAACCCAGAAGGAAATAGCTGCCATTATTACGCATGTTGCATTCTATGCAGGATGGCCAAAAGGATGGGCAGTATTTAATCTTGCCAAAGAAGTATGGAGCGTAAATGAGGGTGATCTTCCTTATGAAGATGAAGCAATGAGAGCCCATGCAAAAGAGATGGTATTTCCAATTGGTGCGCCAAATGATGCATTCGCACAGTACTTCATCGGTAAAAGTTATCTTGCCCCGGTATCAACCAGCCAGGTAGGAATCTTTAATGTGACATTTGAACCGGGTTGCAGAAATAACTGGCATATCCATCATGCAAAGAGTGGCGGCGGTCAGATTCTTGTATGCGTAGCCGGTCGTGGATATTATCAGGAAGAAGGCAAGGAAGCTGTTGAAATGAAGCCGGGAGACTGCATTAATATTCCAGCTGAAGTAAAGCACTGGCATGGTGCAGCACCTGACAGCTGGTTCAGTCATCTTGCCATAGAGGTGCCTGGAGTAGATGGTTCTAATGAATGGTGCGAACCTGTAACCGATGAAGTGTATGAAAAATTGAAATAATTAGGTTAAATTGTCAGGTGTAAAAGAAAAATATGAAATTTTTAGGAGAAAGGAATGTACAAAAGTACGTTCATTGCTCAAAACTGTTGACACTTGACCGTGATAAGTAGTACACTTTTAACGTAAACAACAGTAGGTGAACCCTGTTTCAGGATTCCCTGTTGATAATATTATTGTTTTTACCAAAAGGAGGTAAATTTTCATGGCAGACGCATGGAGAGGCTTTGTGAAAGACGGCCATTGGGATGTAGATGTCAATGTACGTAACTTCATTCAGAGAAACTATACTCAGTATGATGGTGATGAGAGCTTTTTGGAAGGACCTACAGAAGCTACAGATAAGCTTTGGGGCAGACTTCAGGAATTACAGAAGGCAGAGCGTGAACACAACGGTGTTTTAGAGTGTGAGACAGAGGTTGTATCCAGTCTTACAGCTTATGGCCCTGGATATATCGATGAGTCTATGAAGGATCTTGAGCAGATCGTTGGTCTGCAGACAGACAAGCCATTAAAGAGAGCATTTATGCCTTATGGTGGTATTAAGATGGCTCAGCAGGCAGCCAGCACATATGGTTACGAAGTAAATCCTAAATTCGATAAGATTTTCAACGAGTATCATAAGACTCATAACCAGGCTGTATTTGATGCATACACAGACGAGATGAAGGTTGCTCGTCATACACATATCGTAACAGGTCTTCCTGATACTTATGGACGTGGACGTATCGTAGGCGACTACAGAAGAGTTGCTCTGTACGGTATTGATTTCCTGATCCAGAAGAAGACAGAAGACAAGAAGAACTGCGGTAACGGAACAATGACAGAAGACGTTATCCGTTTAAGAGAAGAGATCTCTGAGCAGATCAAGGCTCTCAAGGGCATGAAGGAAATGGCTAAGATCTATGGCTATGATATTTCCGGTCCTGCTACAAACGCTAAGGAAGCAGTTCAGTGGTTATACTTTGGATATTTAGCAGCTATCAAGACACAGAATGGTGCAGCTATGTCCGTAGGACGTATCTCTACATTCCTTGATATCTATATTGAAAGAGACTTAAAGGAAGGCACATTAACTGAGAAGGAAGCTCAGGAATTAATCGACCATATCACAATGAAGTTCCGTATGGTTAAATTCGCTCGTATTCCTTCATACAACCAGTTATTCTCCGGTGACCCTGTATGGGCTACACTTGAAGTTGGTGGTATCGGTATGGATGGCCGTCATATGGTTACTAAGAACGATTATCGTTTCTTACATACTCTTGAGAACATGGGACCTAGCCCAGAGCCAAACTTAACAGTTCTGTACTCTAGCGCTCTTCCTGCAAACTTCAAGAAGTATGCAGCTAAGATTTCTGTAACAACATCTTCTATCCAGTATGAGAACGATGATGTTATGAAGCCTATCTGGGGCGATGACTACAGCATCTGCTGCTGTGTATCTGCTACTCAGACTGGTAAGGAAATCCAGTTCTTCGGTGCTCGTGCTAACCTGGCTAAGTGCTTACTGTACGCTATTAACGGTGGTAAGGATGAGAAGCACCTTGACAAAGATGGCAAGCATATGCAGTGTGGTCCTGAAATCGCACCTATTACTTCTGAATATCTTGACTTCGACGAAGTTATGCATAAATATGACATCATGCTTGACTGGTGTGCAGCTCTGTATGTAAACATCCTGAACCTGATTCATTATATGCATGATAAATATTACTATGAAGCAGCTGAGATGGCTCTGATCGATACAGATGTAAGAAGAACATTCGCAACTGGTATTGCAGGTCTTTCTCATGTAGCTGACTCTCTGTCCGCTATTAAGTATGCTAAGGTTAAGGTTATCCGTGACGAGCAGGGATGCGCTGTTGACTTCAAGACAGAAGGCGAGTTCCCTAAGTATGGTAACGATGATCCTAGAGCAGATGAATTCGCTGTATGGCTTCTGAAGACTTTCATGGAGAAGATCAAGAAGAATCATACTTACAGAAATTCTGAGCCTACAACATCTATCTTAACTATTACATCTAACGTTGTATATGGTAAGGCTACAGGTGCTCTTCCTGATGGTAGAGCAGCATACACACCATTTGCTCCTGGTGCATCACCATCTTACGGTGCAGAGCAGAGCGGCTTACTTGCTTCCCTGAACTCTGTAGCTAAGCTGCCTTATGAGTATGCTCTGGATGGTATTTCCAATACTCAGACAATGGCTCCTTCAGCTCTTGGTCATGACCTTGACGAGCAGAAGAATACTCTTGCAGGTGTTCTTGACGGATACTTTGATCGTGGTGCTCATCACCTTAACGTTAACGTATTCGGTACAGAGAAGTTGTTAGATGCACAGGCACATCCTGAGAAGCCTGAGTACGCAAACTTCACCATCCGTGTATCTGGTTATGCTGTTAAGTTCATCAGCCTGACTAAGGAACAGCAGGATGACGTTATCGCAAGAACTTGCCATAAGAAACTGTAATCTTAACATGTTTTTAAGATAATTGATGTATTTGGGGTCGGGCAGGAATGTCCGGCCCCTTTTTGGTAATACTAAGTAGAAATCTAAGTCACTTACCTTCACCCCTCAGCTGCCAGAATGGCAGAGAATGGAGATTATTATAATGATCAAAGGCAGAATTCACTCATTAGAATCTTTTGGCGCAGTAGATGGCCCTGGAATCCGCTATCTTATTTTCCTGAAAGGATGTAATATGCGTTGTCAGTATTGTCACAACGTAGATACCTGGAATCCGGATACTGACAATCTGCAGACTGCAGATGAGCTTTTGGATAAGGCAGAACGTTTCCGTAGTTACTGGGGCAAGGAAGGCGGAATTACCGTTAGCGGTGGAGAAGCTTTACTGCAAATTGACTTTCTGATTGACCTTTTTAAGAAGGCACATGAGAGAGGCATTAATACCAATCTGGATACTTCGGCACAGCCTTTTACCAGAGAAGAGCCTTTCTTTTCCAAATTCAATGAATTATTGAAATATACTGATCTTGTAATGCTGGATATTAAGCATATTGATGATGAAGAACACAAGAAGCTTACAGGTCATACAAACAAGAATATTCTGGATTGTGCTAGATATCTTTCTGAGCAGGGTATTCCCATGTGGATTAGACACGTTCTGGTTCCGGGTATTACAGACAATGATGAATACCTGAAGAGAACAAGAGAGTTTATTGATTCTCTGGATACTGTGAAGAAAGTAGAAGTACTTCCTTATCATACTTTAGGAGAATACAAGTGGAAGGAACTCGGTATTCCTTATAAGCTTGAAGGAGTAGATCCTCCCTCAGAAGAAAGAATACAGAATGCCAGGAAGATATTGGAATTTTCCAAATATTGATAATTGCGAACTGAAATTAAAATAGGTATAAGAATCATATTGAGGCAGATAATGAAACTGTTATAAGCAGTTTTGTTATCTGCCTTATATTCTGGAATGGATAATTCTGCGTGGACTGTTCAAGATGCATATATTATGTTAGAATGATAACTATTCAGAGTCATGCAAAAAGAGAGCATCGAAGATGCGGTTTTGCGTATGTGGTTTTGAATCTTTACATATGAAATATAGCAGATCAATGAGAGAAAGCGTGATAAATTGAACTATATTGTAATGGACTTGGAATGGAATCAGGCTTCTGATGAGAAGACAAAGCTTGCCAATGAGTTATTGTTTGAGATTATAGAAATAGGCGCTGTCAAACTCAATGATAAGAAACATCAGATTGACAGCTTTCATGAATTGATTAAGCCACAGGTATTTCATCGCATGAACCAGGTAACAGGTGAATTGATTCATATACAGATGGAACAATTGAGTAATTGCCGGTCATTTGAAGAAGTAGCCGGGGATTTTCTGAAATGGTGCGGAGAGGATTATGTCTTCTGTACATGGGGCGGGGCTGATCTGACAGAGCTGCAAAGAAATATGGAATATTATCATATGCCTCCTCTTAGTGATGGCCCGTTAAAATATTATGATATCCAGAAACTGTTCAGTATTGCCTATGAGGACAGGAAGACCAGAAGATCTTTAAAATATGCAGTGGATTATCTGGAGATAGAGCAGGATATTGCATTTCACAGAGCAGACAGTGATGCCTATTATACAGCTAAGGTAATGTCTCACTTCTATAATCCTGCATTATTTGATAATTATTCATTTGACACATACCAGCTCCCAAAGAGCCGGGCAGATGAGATTCATGCAATTTTTGAAAATTATGAGAAATATATATCAAGACCATTTCCAGATAAATTAACTGCCATGCAGGATAAGGAAGTAATATCTACAAGATGCTTTCTGTGTGGTGCCAATACCAAACGCAAAATTCCATGGTTCTCTGTGAACAACGGAAAGCACTATTACACCGTTGTGTGCTGCAAAACCCATGGATATCTGAAAGGTAAGATACGTATGCGTAAATCTGTACAGGATGATCGTATCTATGTGGTGAAAACATTAAAATCCATTGATGAGAGTGGTGTAACAGATATATTAAAAAGAAAACAGCAGACGAGAGAAGTACGTAAAGAAAGAAGACACCGCTTGTAGTGTAAACCTACAAGCGGTGTTTTTAATGGCGTTTTTTATAAGCTTTACGACGTTTCTTCTGTTGTTTTTTGAACAGGCGCGCATTACGTCTGGCATTACGTTTGGCGGCTCGGGCTTCCTTGGAGCGCTGGCGTCGTCTTTTGCTGCTCTGCCCTCTTGGTGAGAAGCTGTAGCTGTTGATAAAGGAAATCAGGATCAGGATAAAGATGATGATTCCTGCAACAGCCAGAACGGCCAGGAGGACTTTTTTGATATTAATAAATATTACTTTGGAAGTGGCATTTGTGTCTGTGTTGATTACAGTATCTGTTGTATTCTGAGCAGAGTCCGCGGCAAAATGAAACGATTCTTTCTGATCCTTTGAGAAATATATGTTGCAGCTGCCTACAGGGACATCAGAATAGGTGTATGCAATTGTTGCAATTAAGTCAGAGGATTTACTGGTGTCTGCATATTCCAGAGTAGATACGGCATCCTGGAAAGAAGCAGTATTTGGAAGAATGATGTAAGCATCAGACTCCATATTCATAAGTGGAGTGGAATCACCGAATAAATCATTGCTGGTATCAAAAGAATCCAGATTGTCAATTTTGTATTTGGTTTCATTGTCGCTTACCATGAGCTTCTGAAAATTCTCAAAACCATAATTAAACAACTGAATCGTGTCAGTGAACTGATTAGGTGATTCTTCCATAAACACAACACAGACAAGCTTCATGCCGTCTTTTTCAGCACCGGATACAAGAGTCTGTCTTGCCTGGGATACGAAGCCTGTCTTGGAACCCAGAAGATACGGATAGGCATGCTCTTTTCCCTTGTATAACTGATTCTTGGAATTGATCCAGATATCATCGGGCTGAGTATCTGTAGGTGGAATATTGTAATGTGCTGTAGAGGACATTTTACACAGCAATTCATTGTTAAAAAATTCACATCCAATTAATGCCAGGTCATAGGCGCTGGTGTAGTGATTTTCATCAAAAAGACCATTGGCATTCACAAAGTGGGTGTTCTCACATCCAAGCTCCTTTGCTTTATCATTCATGATCTGGGCGAAAGCCTCCTGTGTTGGTTCTTTTCCCAGAGCTTCGGCAACATGCTCGCCGACAGCAGAGGCAGCTTCATTGGCGGAGCCGACCAGAATGCCATACATTGCCTGTTCCATGGTAATCACTTCGCCTTCGTCTATTCCCATGTTGGAACCGTCGCTTGGCACACCGTACACGGCATTATGGGAGAATGTGACCTTCTCATCCAGGTTGCAATTCTGTGCAGCCAAAAGACAGGTCATGATCTTGGTCGTGCTGGCGGGGTACATCTCTTCGTGGATATTCTTGGCATAAAGGATCGTGTGCGTATTCATTTCCATTAAAATGGCAGATTCTGCACCAATGGCAGGTCCTTCCGGCCAGTTGGCAATTTCATTGGACTGAATGGGAAGAGACTTGCGTTCTTCCATCTGCTGCTGATACTCATTGGTGGTATCTGCATAGGATGTAAAAGGGATAGAGACCGCAAGTATAACACATGTAAGAGCGGTCGCAGTATAACGAATCAATGTCTTTATCATAAAAAGAAAATCCTTTCCAAAATGCTGAACAATCTATATTATTTTACACCATTTTCTATAAAATAAATAGACCTAAAATATCGTGACAAAGCGCAAGGGCTGGTGTAAAATCAAATCTATAAAAGCACAAAATGGAGGAACTTATGCGATTAAGAAATGTAACAGGTTCAAAGGATATGATAGCACAGAGTCAGTACGTGATTCATGAGCCGCAGGAACATAAGGGAAAATGGAATGAGGTCTTTGGAAATGACAGACCGATCCATATAGAGATAGGTATGGGAAAAGGTAAATTTATTATGGGAATGGCGCAGGCTCATCCCGATATTAATTACATAGGAATCGAGAAGTATTCTACAGTACTTCTGCGTGCCATTCAGAAAATGGAAGAAAACGAATTGCCCAATGTAGTGTTTATCCGTATGGATGCAGAGGATATCTGTGAGGTGTTTGATAAGGAAGAGATAGATAAGATATATCTGAACTTCTCAGATCCATGGCCTAAGGACAGACATGCCAAAAGAAGACTGCCATCCAGAGAATTTCTGGCAAGATATGATCAGTTTCTGGTAAAGGACGGCAGACTGGAATTTAAGACAGATAACAGGGATTTATTTGATTTTGCACTGGAAGAGCTGGAGCCTGCGGGCTGGAAAGCAGAGGCAGTGACCAGAGACCTGCATCATGATGAGAAGTTGTGTGCAGGGAATATTATGACAGAGTATGAGGAGAAATTCTCAGCTCAGGGGAATCCGATCTATAAATATATTATCTATAGATAGAAATTATATATGGGAGGTTACAAAATGACAGAGAAGTGGGTAAATGAGGTATACGAAAAAATACTGACAAAAGAAGAACAGGTTGCAAAGAGAAATGCACACAAGATACCATATACAACAAAAGATGGTGTATTTGATGATAAGAGTGGTAAAGAAATCTGCTGGTGGACCAATGGATTCTGGGGCGGCATGATGTGGCAGCTTTATCATGCAACAGGAAATGAGCTGTATCGTGAGATCGCAATTGAGAATGAAGAAAAACTGGATGCAAATCTGATGAACAGACAGGGTATGGATCATGACAGCGGTTTTAAATGGCTTCCAACAGCAGTAGCACATTATCGTGTGGATGGAAATGGGGAATCCAGAAACAGGGCATTGCTGGCAGCAGATAATCTGGCGGGCAGATTTAACCCGGTTGGACGGTTTATCAGAGCCTGGAATAACTGGGATGGCAACGAGGACGGTTCTTTTGCAGGCAGAGCAATTATTGACTGTATGATGAATCTTCCATTGCTGTATTGGGCAGGCGATGAACTTCATGACCCGAAGTTCTATCATGTGGCTAAGATGCATGCAGATACAGCCATGAAATATTTTGTCAGAGATGATGGTTCTGTCAATCATATTGTAGACTTTAATGCAGAGACAGGTGAATTTGTGCAGTCTGTAGGCGGACAGGGATATGGGGTAGGTTCTTCCTGGACCAGAGGACAGGCATGGGCTATTTATGGATTTGCACTGAGCTATCGTCATACGAAGCAGGAGAAATATCTGGACACAGCCAGAAAAGTGGCAGCATATTTTATCTCCTGTATTTCTGAGAGTGGACTGATTCCTGTAGATTTCAGACAGCCAGCAGAGCCGGCATGGGAAGACTCTACGGCAGCAGCAATTGCAGCCTGCGGTATGCTTGAGATCGCTTCTCATCTGTCAGAGGAAGAAGGCGCCCAATACAAAGAAGCAGCTCTTAGAATGTTGAAAGCACTGGCAGAAAAGAGATGCAACTGGGATGAGAATCAGGATAATCTGTTAGAGAAGTGTACAGCAGCTTATCATGACAAGGATCATGAATTTTCCATTATTTATGGGGACTATTATTTTATAGAAGCAATCTGGAAATTATGTGATAAAGAGCTGTTCATATGGTAATGAACTGGTGAATGGAGGGGTAGAGATGGTATTTCAACCAAAGACAGTTGATTATGAATTAAGTCCATATACAGGGCTTACAAGGCAGAGCTGGATAGAAGCAGGAGAGTATCTTTTGCAGGGGATTTTCAATAATATCAAGTCCTTTGACGATCCGGTAGTTATGCCCAGAAAAGAAACAAAAGTAACCTATCCGCATAGTGCAGATGCAATCTGGGAATGGAAAGCAGAATATTTTGAAGGACTGGCGAGATCTTTCTTTGTTGCTGCGCCACTGATCGCAAATAATCCTGACCTTGTAATCAATGGATATTCTATTAAAGAGTATTACAAGAATCACGTACTAAGAGCCTGCACACCTTCAGATAAATTATCAGTAGGAAGATATGAGGAACTGGTGGAATTGGCAGGAAAAGAAGATCCGTTCCGTGCTTTTCAGCAGACAGTAGAGACTTGTGCGCTGGTTATCTGTCTCTGGATCAGTAAGGAGCAGATATGGGATACCTATACCAGGAAGGAAAAAGATCTGATAGCAGATTTCCTTTATGGCTATGCAAATGGTAATACCGTACCGCAGAACTGGCGTCTGTTCAATATGCTGGATCTGGCATTTCTGTCTATGGAGGGATATCCCATTGACGAGGATATTATGAGAGAACATGCCCAGGCTATTGTGAATTATTATGCAGGGGATGGCTGGTATCGTGATGGACAGTCTTTTGATTATTATTCCTGTTGGGCTTTTAATGTATATGCACCTATCTGGAACCAATGGTATGGATACGAGAAGGAACCATATCTGGCAGCAAAATTTGAAGAATATTCCAATACATTAATGAAGACATATGCAGATTTCTTTGATGCAGATGGCTTTACAAACATGTGGGGTCGTAGCAATATTTATCGAAATGCGGCTACGAGTGCCTTTGATGGTAATATGATGTTGAAGCACTGGGAAGCTGATCCTGGACTTGCAAGAAGAATTTCCTCCGGTTCTCTGTTACAGTTCCTGCAAAGAGAGGATTTCCTGTATAAGGGTGTACCTACGTTGGGATTCTATGGTCAGTTCACTCCTTTAGTTCAGGGCTACTCCTGTGCAGAATCTCCATTCTGGCTTGGCAAGGCTTTTCTTTGTCTGCATTTACCCGAAGACCATCCATTCTGGACGGCGAAAGAGAATAATGGTACATGGGAGAAGTTAAAAGATCAGGAAGTGAAAGTAACAGCACTGGATGGTCCTGCATTATGTTTCTCCAATCATCAGGCAAATGGCGAGACGATATTACGAACAGGCAAGGTAGTAAAAGACAGGGGAGACGAGCATAGTATGTGGAATTATTCCAAGCTGTGCTTTAACACAAAGTACCCCTGGGAATCTGCACCTGCAAAAGATATTGAGGCGCAGCAGTATGTGCTTCATGATGTAACGACAGATACCTATGATAAGGCAAATGTAACATTCTGGCATGGACAGAAGGAGGACGTATTATACAGACGACAGTTCTTTGGCTATAATCTTCAGACAGAGTGTCACTGGATACAGGCAATGAATCTGGCTGATTTCACAGTACCATGTGGTGTGATCAGAGTAGATAAGCTCAGACTCTTTAAGAAGCCTGTTTCACTGACCCTTGGAGCATATGGTTTCCCGGATAATGGAACCCAGATAACGGTAAAGGAACAGCCATATGAGGGCGGCAAAGCCAAAGCTGTTATTTTAAAGGGACATGATGCTACAGGCAGGGAGAAACAGCTTGCCATGACAATTTATGACGGATGGGATGATATTGCATATATAGAGAGCTGTGGTACGAATCCCGATTCGGAACATTCCATTGTTGTATATGCCAAGTTGGAGAGAAAGAATCAGAATCATTATGAACCTTCTATTCTGATCTCACAGGTAATTACCAAAGAAACGCTGGAAGATTTCACAGAGGATGAATTGTTCCCGATTGAGAGTGTAACCTATACAGATCCTCAAAAGAAGGGCGGTTATGGACCGGTACAGGTGAAATTAAAGAATGGAAGTACCCGCAAAGTAGACTTTGAAGGTATGGAAGGACAGCTGATGCTGTAATAAAAATGTGCGCCGTAAGGCGCACATAACAAAAAAGACTGGACAAACTGTCCAGTCTTTTATAGTCGATGCGACAAGATTTGAACTTGCGACCTCTGCGTCCCGAACGCAGCGCTCTACCAAGCTGAGCCACGCATCGAAAGTGATTTTATCAGTGCTTTTACTATTATACTGGATTTTGGCTTTTTTTCAAGCGCTTTTTCGAAAAAAGTATTGAAAAGTTATAGAAATTTAATAAAATGGAGTCAAAGTATCAAAACAAATGAGATAACAGGAAGGCATGACAGATAAGATGAAAATAGGCAGTGGAAAATTGACAAATGCGTATATCAGACACAAGTTGGATCACAATGGAAGAAGGTTAGGGACGGTCATTAAGTGGATTGTCTTCTCTATTGTATCAGGTGTTGTCGTGGGACTGGTAGGAACAGCTTTTTATTTTGCTATGGACTGGGTAACGACTACAAGGCTGGTGCATCCCTGGCTGGTGTTAGGTCTTCCTTTTGGTGGTATGGCAATTGTAGGCTTATATAAATTACTTCATGATGAGAAGGACACAGGAACCAATCTTGTACTGTCTGCCATTTCAGCGGGAGAGAGTGTACCGCTTAGAATGGCTCCATTGATCTTTGCGTCCACGTTACTGACACATTTATTTGGTGGTTCCGCAGGTCGTGAGGGAGCTGCTTTACAGTTGGGAGGAAGTCTTGGTAATACACTGGGCAGATTGTTCCGTTTTGATGAGAAGGATCAGCATGTTATGATCATGTGTGGAATGAGCGCGGCTTTCTCTGCATTGTTTGGAACGCCTATGGCAGCGGCAATCTTCTCTATGGAAGTCGTAACAGTAGGTATCATGCATTATTCTGCACTGGTGCCATGTGTGGTATCTTCTCTGGTGGCACATGAAATTGCTGTTTCTCTCGGTGCTACGGCAGAATTATTTCCCATAGGAGAGATTCCAGCATTTACATTACAGTCAGCAGCAATTCTGACACTGCTGTCAGCTATGTGTGCAATTGTCAGCATTTTGTTCTGTATTATGTTGCATCGCAGTGAATGGATGTATCGTAAATTATTTAAAAATGCCTATCTTCGTGCGGCAGCAGGCGGTGTCGTAATTATCATACTTACGATGCTGGTTGGCTCTCAGACCTATAATGGTACAGGAGTATCTGTAATTGCCAGCTGTATGAAAGGAAATGTAAGACCGGAAGCATTTTTCATGAAGATGTTGTTTACTGCATTGACTTTGGGAGCAGGTTATAAGGGTGGCGAGATTGTTCCCTCCTTCTTTATTGGAGCATCTTTTGGATGTCTGTTTGGTAATATAATCGGATTCTCCCCTGCCATGTGTGCGGCAATAGGTATGACATCCGTATTTTGTGGTGTTACAAACTGTCCGATTACATCACTGTTAATCAGCTTTGAATTATTCGGATATGATGGAATGCCATATTTCCTGCTGGCGGTGGCTTTCAGTTATATGTTATCCGGCTATACAGGATTGTATCGAAGCCAGAAGATCGTATATTCCAAGTTCAAGACCAACTATATCAATAAGCAGACCAATTAATCACAAAAGGCAATATCGTGCAAAAGGATGGCGGCATCATGAAAATCTGTAGCCGGTACTTCACAACAGGATAGAGCAATATGGGCATACTCCTTCGTTTCTTTTGGAGAAGCGAATACGAGGATGCCTTTTTTTGCGGCTTTTTCCTTCAATTGCTGATTGGTGAGCGCACTTTTGATATGAAGATGTACCAGAGTAACGGATTCTCCCATGGTGACAAATGCCTGATCGCCAAAGGTCTGCTCCAGTTCGGTTGCCAGAGCCTTGGCTTTACCTGCGTAGAGACGTTTTAATTTACGGATTTGACTGTCCAGGTGTCCGTCACGGAGAAACTGGCACAATGCAAGCTGTTCTGCTTTGGAGGCGGTCTGGTTATATAATGCTGCTTTGCGCTGGTATAAGGGCAGCAGTTCATCCGGCAAAATCATGAAGCTTAGACGGATGGAGGGCAGCAGAAGCTTTGAGAAGGTGCTTAGATATATGACATTGGTTCCGCCGGCTAAGCCCTGAAGGCAGGGTCTTGGCTTGCTGAAATAACGAAATTCATTGTTATAATCATCTTCTATAATAAGTCTGTTATGAGACACGGTGTCACGCAGCAGGCTGAGTCTTTTTTCCATGGGCATGACATCACCAAGGGAAGTCATATTAGAGGGTGTCATATAGAGAACATCTGCGTGCTCTTTATCCTGAATGACCTGAAATCCATAATCTTCAAAAATAACAGTACCCTGTTCAAACTTGGAATCCTGAAAAGCAACGGAGTGTTTATCCCTGATGAGTGGACACAGGATGTTGAGAAGACTCTGGGAGCCAGCTCCAATGATGATGTTATCCGGTGTACAGACTGCATTTCTTTTGTTGATGACATAATTGCATATTGTTTCGCGAAGTTCCCATTCACCCTGGGGCTCTCCATAGGTCAGCATTCGTTTATCCTGACGAAGGGCGCTTTTAATATATCTTCTCCACAGGTTAAAGTCAAAACTGTCAGCGTCTGCATTGTTGGAGGTGAAATTATAGACTACCTGAGGTGTTGTATTGTGGATATTTTTTGAAATTTGCGCAGATAATGTGGATGGAACTAAGGGGCGGCCTGTCACATAATAACCACTTTGAGGACGGGATATGATATAGCCGTCAGCAGCAAGGCATAAGTAGGCGGTCTCTATCGTTGTTCTGCTTAGACCAAGCTGTTCGGAGCAACGGCGAATAGAGGGCATTTTTGTATTTTCAGGAAGCTTTCTGGTGAGAATCAGTTCCTTATAATAATCATATACTTGCATATAACGGGTAGATTGACCGGACTCTATATCTAAATTCATGGCAGTTCCTTTCCAGTAGTATTTTTTTCAGCGTAGCATGCATAAGAAAACATTGCAAGCAGGTTTTTCTTTTTCAAATAATGTGATATGATGTAACTATTCAAAGCCATGCAAATTAAGACAGAATATGCTTGTTTACAAGCATATTTGGCTCAATTTATATGGCGAAGTAACTACATAAGCAAAAGTAAAGCATCGAAGATGCGATTTTGCGCATGTAGTTTTGAATAGTTACAATAGGTATACTGAGTACCGGAAATGAGGAAATATATGAGGAGTCTGCTGAAATATTTAAAAGACTATAAGAAAGAAAGTATTCTTGCACCCGTATTCAAAATGCTGGAAGCATCTTTTGAATTATTCGTGCCACTCGTTATGGCGGCAATTATTGATACTGGTATTGCCAATCATGACAAGGGCTATATTTTCAGAATGGGTGGCGTATTGGTAGCATTAGGACTGATCGGTCTGGCTTGTTCTGTGACAGCACAGTTTTTCAGTGCGAAGGCAGCCGTTGGCTTTGCAACGAAGCTGAGACACGCGCTGTTTTCCCATATTCAGGGATTATCCTATGCGGAGCTGGATACACTGGGAACGAATACCTTAATTACACGAATGACCAGTGATGTAAATCAGTTGCAGTCAGGTGTCAATCTGACATTGCGTCTGCTGTTACGTTCTCCGTTTATTGTATTTGGTGCCATGATTATGGCTTTTACAGTAGATGTGAAAGCTGCATTGATCTTTGTTGTGGCAATTCCACTGTTGTCTGTTGTTGTATTTGGAATTATGATTGTGAGCCTGCCTCTTTATAAAAAGGTACAGGCTGCTTTGGATAAAGTACTTGGCAGAACCAGAGAGAATCTGGAAGGCGCCAGAGTAATCCGTGCTTTCTGTAAAGAAGGACAGGAGATAGAATCCTTCTCAGAAGAGAATGAAGCACTGTTAAATATTCAGGTATTTGTAGGTAAGATATCAGCAGCCATGAATCCGCTTACTTATATCATTGTAAATATTGCGCTGGTAGTTCTGCTCTGGACCGGAGCAATCCGTGTAGACGGCGGTATCATTACACAGGGTGCAGTAGTAGCGCTGGTAAACTACATGTCCCAGATTCTGGTAGAGCTGATCAAGATGGCGAACCTGATTATCCAGATTACCAAGGCACTTGCCTGTGCGAAGCGTATTGAGAGTATTCTTGCAGTGGAGAATTCTCAGCAGATAGAAGAATTAACACAGCAGGCAAAGGCTGAAACAGATGACGTAATTCGTTTCGATCATGTAGGTCTGACTTATCAGGGCGGTGGAGAAGAATCCCTGACAGATATTGATTTTGCAGTAAAGAAAGGTCAGACAATAGGAATCATTGGTGGTACTGGTTCTGGTAAAACTTCTGTTGTGAATCTGATCCCAAGACTGTATGATGCAACCAGAGGAACTGTGTATGTAGATGGACAGGATGTAAAGACTTATGATCTGGAGCAGCTTCGTTCCAAGGTAGGAATCGTACCACAGAAGGCTGTATTATTTGCAGGAACGATTCGTGAGAACCTGATGTGGGGTAATGAGAACGCCACAGAAGAACAGCTTGAAAGAGCTTTGGAGATCTCACAGGCTAAGGAATTCGTAGATACAAAGGAAGGCAGACTGGACTTTAAGATTGCACAGGGTGGTAAGAACCTGTCAGGTGGTCAGAGACAGAGAATGACGATAGCCAGAGCTGTAGTCAGAGATCCTGAAATACTGATTCTGGATGACAGTGCATCTGCTCTTGACTTTGCCACAGATGCGAAATTAAGACATGCTATTCGGGAAATGGGAAATGACATGGTTGTCATTATTGTATCACAGAGATCTTCTTCTATACAGTATGCAGATCAGATCATTGTACTGGATGATGGTAAGGTGGTTGGAATTGGTACACATGACTCTCTGTTAGCAGAGAACGAGGTATATCAGGAGATTTATTATTCTCAGTTCCCAAAGGAGGCAGCAGGTAATGAAAAATAATAAGGAAATCATTAAGAAAGTACTGGATTATATTGGAAAATACAAGATATTTCTCTTACTGTCAATTATTCTGGCAGCAATATCCGTAGCATTGACATTATATATTCCTATTTTAACAGGTAATGCGGTAGACTGTATTATTGGACCGGGACAGGTAGACTTTGCAGGAATTCTGGTAATTTTAAAGAAAATGGCAGTAATCATCCTGCTTACTGCTATCGTTCAGTGGCTGATGAATGCATGCAATAACAAGATCACATATCAGGTAATCCGTGATGTAAGAGACGAAGCGTTTCGCAAGCTGGAGATTCTTCCGTTAAAGTATATCGACAGTCATGCACATGGTGATATTGTAAGCCGTATCATTGCAGATGTAGACCAGTTCTCAGACGGTCTGCTTATGGGATTTACACAGCTGTTTACAGGTGTGATTACCATTATCGGTACATTATTGTTCATGATCTCCATTAATGTTACGACAACACTTATTGTAGTTGTTCTGACACCATTGTCATTTTTTATCGCAAATTTCATTGCCAAAAGAACCTTTAAAATGTCTAAGCTTCAGTCAGAGACAAGAGGCGAACAGACAGCACTGATTGATGAAATGATTGGAAATGAAAAGGTAGTAAAGGCTTTCGGCAGAGAAGAAAAGGTAATTGAGCAGTTCGATGAAGTAAATAACAGACTTGAAAAAGCAAGTGTAAAAGCAATCTTTTTCTCCTCTTTGACAAATCCCTGTACTCGTTTTGTAAACAGTCTGGTATATGCGGGTGTAGGAATCGTAGGTGCATTCCTTGCAATCAGAGGCAGAATCAGTGTAGGACAGTTATCCAGTTTCCTAAGCTATGCAAATCAGTATACCAAGCCTTTTAACGAAATATCAGGTGTTGTAACGGAGTTACAGAATGCAATTGCCTGTGCAGGCAGAATCTTTGAATTTATAGAGGAAGAACCACAGATTCCAGATGCTGAGGACGCAATCGTATTAAAACAGCCTAAGGGTGAGATTGATATTCAGGATGTGGCATTCTCCTATACAGAAGACCAGAAGCTGATCACAGACTTGAATCTTCATGTAAAACCAGGACAGAGAGTAGCAATTGTTGGTCCTACAGGATGTGGTAAGACAACAGTAATTAACCTGCTGATGCGTTTCTATGATGTCAATAAGGGAAGTATTCAGGTAGATGGCGTGGATATACGTAAAATTACCAGAGACAGTCTGAGAAAAGGCTATGGAATGGTATTGCAGGAGACCTGGCTGAAATCAGGTACAATTAAGGATAATATTATTATGGGTAAGCCGGATGCAACGATGGAAGAGGTCATTGCTGCAGCAAAAGCATCTCATGCACACAGTTTTATCAAGCGTCTGCCTAATGGTTATGACACAGTGATCTCAGAGGACGGCGGAAGTCTTTCTCAGGGACAGAAACAGTTATTATGTATTACCAGGGTTATGCTGTGTCTGCCTCCAATTCTGATTCTGGATGAGGCAACATCTTCTATTGATACGAGAACAGAGATTAAGATTCAGAAGGCTTTCGCTACTTTGATGGAAGGAAGAACAAGCTTTATCGTAGCACACAGACTTTCTACGATCAGGGAAGCAGATATTATTCTGGTCATGAAAGATGGTAATATCATTGAACAGGGTAATCATGAAACGCTTCTTGCCAAAGGCGGTTTCTATGCAAATTTATACCAGAGTCAGTTCAGTGCCTGATAGTATGTATAGATAATTATGGAATATCTAAACAGGTTGTACAATAAACTATAATAAAGGAGATTTGAAACATGATTAATTATTTAGGAAATGTTTCAGGGTATAGTATAATAGGTTTCATTGGTGTAGCTTTTGCATATCTGGCAACATGCATCCTTTTGGGAACAGGCATTAACCGACTGCCCAGAGACCATGGACGTGCATATGCCCATGATGGAGTGTTGTCAGCCGGTAAGCCCAGAGGAGCGGGATTTATCTTTATATTGGTGTTCGTAGTAACTGCGGTTATTTTTGGAGATATGCGAAGAGAGACAGTTATCTATCTTATCCTGACAGTAGCTGCTATGATGACAGGATTTCTGGATGATTGCGCCAAGGTCTCCTGGGGAGAGCTTCGTAAGGGTCTGCTTGATCTTGTGATAGCAATTATGACGGCAATTACTTATGTGAATTTCAATGGAAGTGATATAACCATTGCACTGACAGGACAGACATTTACATTGAATCCTGTAGTATATGGCATTCTGGCAGTGATTCTCGTATGGGGATCTATCAATGTAACGAACTGTGCAGATGGTGTGGATGGTCTGTCGGGAACGCTTGCCAGCATCACACTGGCAACTGTATATCTGATTATGCAAAGTAAGGATATTGCGCCGGACTTTGCATATCTGATCTTACTGTTCATTGCATGTATTCTGGGATATCTCTGGTACAATGCAACGCCAAGCTGTCTGATGATGGGCGATGCTGGTTCCCGTGCCATTGGATTATTTATTGCCATTGCAGTGATGAAGATGGGAAGCCCTTTCTTATATCTGCTGGTTGCATGTGTATTGATGGTAGATGGAGGTATTGGTCTGGTAAAGGTATCACTGCTTCGTTATCTGCATATTAAGATATTGACGAAGGTACGTACACCGCTTCATGACCATGTGAGAAAGAATAAGAACTGGTCAAATGCGCAGACAGTATTCAAATTTGCAATTATTCAGATTATGATATCCGCTGCGGTTGTGTGGATGATCGTGTGAATTTATATGTGATGATGCCAACGGATTGTTTCAAGGTCTTTCAACCATTTATGAGCAGGCTCATATGGCTGAAGGACCTTTTTACACTGGTATCATTATATTCTAAGACTCCACTCTGAGCAATCCCATACGTCTGTTGCCAGCCCATCATAGAAATCAGGTTCATGGCAGACCATGAGAATACTTCCTTTGTATTCCATAAGAGCTCTCTTTAATTCTGATTTGGCATCTACATCCAGGTGATTGGTAGGCTCGTCCAGAAGCAGTATATTTGTCGGTTTGTTAATCAGCTTGCACAATCTGACCTTTGCCTGTTCACCACCACTTAATACCTTGACTTTACTCTCGATATGCTTGGTGGTCAGACCACATTTAGCAAGAGCACTACGTACTTCATACTGGCTTAAAGATGGGAAATCCTTCCATATCTCTTCAATACATGTCGTGGTAACAGACTGATCCATTTCCTGTTCAAAGTAACCAATCTCCAGATAATCACCTAATTCCACACCGCCATTGAGCGCAGGGATAAGTCCCAGTATGCTCTTTAACAGAGTTGTTTTACCAATACCATTAGCACCTGTCAGTACGATTTTCTGTCCTCTTTCCATAGAGAGGTTCAGAGGTTTGGAGAGGGCTTCATCATAACCGATGACCAGACTCTTGGTAGTAAAGATATATCTGCCACTGGTTCTGGCTTCCTTAAAGTGAAATTCTGGCTTTGGTTTCTCGGCTGCAAGCTCGATAACATCCATTTTATCCAGCTTCTTCTGACGGGACATTGCCATATTTCTTGTGGCAACACGGGCTTTATTACGGGCAACGAAATCTTTCAGATCAGCAATTTCTTTTTGCTGCTTATTGTATGCTGCCTCCAACTGTGCCTTTTTCATGGCATAGACTTCCTGGAACTTGTCATAGTCACCGACATAACGGGTGAGCTGCGCATTATCCATATGATAAATAATGTTAATGACGCTGTTCAGGAAAGGAATATCATGTGAGATCAGAATGAAGGCATTCTCGTATTCCTGTAAATAACGTTTGAGCCATTCAATGTGATTGACATCCAGATAGTTGGTCGGCTCATCCAGAAGCAGAATATCCGGCTTCTCCAGTAACAGTTTGGCAAGCAGAACCTTGGTACGCTGACCACCACTCAAATCGGTGACATCTGCATCCAGACCAACGTCTAACAGACCTAATGCTCTGGCTACTTCTTCAATCTTGGAATCAATCATATAGAAATCATGCTGTGTGAGAAGTTCCTGAATGGTTCCCAGTTCTTCCATATATTCTTCCAGCTCTGCCTCAGAAGCCTCACCCATTTTGTCACATATCTCATTCATGCGGGACTCCATCTCATAAAGAAAGTCAAAAGCAGAAGCAAGTACATCACGGATCGTCATGCCTTTTTGAAGAGCGGTATGCTGGTCGAGATAGCCTACACGTACATTCTTAGCCCATTCTACTTTACCTTCATCCGGCATTAATTTACCGGTAATAATATTCATGAAAGTAGACTTACCTTCTCCGTTAGCGCCTACAAGACCGATGTGTTCGCCTTTCAGGAGACGGAAGGATACATTCGTGAAAATAGTTCTGTCCCCAAAACCGTGGGAAAGATTCTCTACATTTAAAATACTCATCGTTCATTAAACCTTTCTGTGTATGATTACTCACAAGAATTATATATGGAAATTGATAAATAGTCTATTGACACTTGAGTTAGTTTGTGCTAACCTAATATTGTCAAGAAAAGATATCGGTAAGAGAGGAATTCTTCCAAACAGAAAGGTAAGGTGATTCATATGGCAAATGCTATTGTTATCACAGTTCTGGTCGGTGTCGGATATATGGTATTGAAGAGCCTTGTAAGGAGACTTGCCAGAATAGAATTAAAGGAACAAACCAAACAACGGGTATAAGGAAATTTTTGTATAGATAAAAACTTTTCCTTTCACTTATATCACACAGCCAAAGAGGAGCCGCGCAGGTTCCTCTTTTATTTTGCGTGTGCTTATGATACTATGAAGGCATATGCGGATAGTATATGCAATAATGGAAAAGGGGCATAAATATGGCTAAAAATAAAGAAATTAAGACGAATGCAATGCGTCTTCTGGAGACGAAGAAGATTCCTTATGAGGCGCATACATATGAATGTGATGAATTTGTAGATGGTATTCAGATAGCGGATATGCTGGGACTGCCACATGAGAAGGTATATAAGACTCTGGTAACACAGGGAAACAGCAAGAACTATTTCGTATTTGTCATTCCAATTGAAGCAGAACTGGATATGAAAAAGGCAGCAAAATCCGTAGGCGAGAAGTCGGTCGCCATGCTTCATGTAAAGGATATCAATGCAGTAACCGGTTATATCCGGGGCGGCTGTACTGCGATTGGAATGAAGAAGCAGTATGTGACCAGAATTGATGAGAGTGCACAGGCTCTGGAGAAGATGATTGTCAGCGGAGGTAAGCTGGGCATGCAGCTGGAGCTGGCACCACAGGATCTGGCAAAAGCAGCCAATGCAGAATTTGCAGATATTACAGCGTAAGCAGAGATTATGATATTGCAGGGAAATGAAGGAGGACACATGAGAACAATTCATGTAAATGATGTAACCAGTAACATAAGGGAAATGTGTATAGAAGCCAATCATTATTTGGCACCGGATATGGATGAGGCATTGAAAAATGCAGTAGAGACTGAAAAGAGCGGTCTTGGAAAGCAGATTTTAAATCAGCTTCAGGATAATCTTAAAATAGCCGGAGAAGATATGATACCGATCTGTCAGGATACGGGAATGGCAGTAGTCTTTATGGAGATTGGACAGGATGTGCACTTTGAGGGTGGCTCTCTGGAAGAGGCAATCCATGAAGGCGTGCGTCAGGGTTATGTAGAAGGATACTTGAGAAAATCTGTTGTGAAAGATCCGCTGATTCGTGAGAATACAAAAGACAATACACCTGCTATCATTCATTATTCTATTGTAAGTGGTGATCAGGTGAAGATTACAGTTGCACCCAAGGGCTTTGGCAGTGAGAATATGAGCCGTGTATTCATGCTCAAACCGGCAGATGGTATCGAAGGCGTGAAGAATGCAATCCTGACAGCTGTAAAAGATGCAGGTCCCAATGCCTGTCCTCCTATGGTAGTCGGTGTCGGTATTGGCGGTACTTTTGAAAAATGCGCACTTATGGCAAAGCAGGCACTTACAAGACCCGTGAATGAACATTCTGAGATTCCTTACGTAAAAGAAATGGAAGAGGAATTGCTGGAGCGAATCAATAAAACAGGAATCGGACCAGGTGGTCTTGGTGGTACGACAACAGCGCTGGCAGTGAATATCAATACCTATGCAACACATATTGCAGGACTTCCTGTAGCTGTCAATATATGCTGCCATGTGAACAGACACGCCGTAAGGGTATTGTAAGGAGGACGAAGAGATGGACAGACATATCAATGCACCTTTGGATGCACAGACTGCACGAGAGCTGCGTGCGGGGGATTATGTATATATTACAGGAACTATTTACACTGCAAGAGATGCTGCACATCTGCGTATGGATGAGGCATTGAACAGAGGAGAACAGCTCCCTGTTTCCCTGGAAAATAACATTATTTATTATATGGGGCCGTCTCCTGCAAGAGAAGGCAGACCCATCGGTTCAGCAGGACCGACAACAGCGAGCCGTATGGATAAGTATGCGCCTAGATTAATGGATCTTGGATTAAAGGGAATGATAGGTAAAGGTAAGAGAAGTGATGCAGTAAAAGAAGCCATTGTACGCAATGGAGCCGTGTATTTTGCTGCTGTAGGCGGTGCTGGTGCACTGTTGTCAAAATCTATACTCTCTTCAGAGGTGGTTGCATATGATGATCTGGGAACAGAGGCTATCCGCAGACTGGAGGTAAAAGATTTCCCAGTTATTGTTGTCATTGACAGTCTGGGTAATAATCTGTATGAGACAGCAATAGAAGCATATAAGCAGGAAGACTGAAAGGCATAAAAGACATGAAATTATTAATTCAGAGGGTAAGAGAAGCAGCCGTTGCGGTAGATGGTGAGACAATAGGGCAGATTGGACATGGTTTGCTGGTCTTTGTCGGTGTGGCAGATACGGATACAAAGCAGATTGCGGATAAATTAGTGGATAAGTTGACAAAATTGCGTATTTTTGATGATGAACAGGGGAAGACGAACCTTTCAGCAGCAGATGTGCAGGGAGAATTTCTCATTATTTCCCAGTTTACATTATATGCTGACTGTCGTAAGGGAAACCGTCCTTCTTTCACGGCTGCGGGTAACCCGCAGCTTGCTAATGAGCTGTATGAGTATATCATTGATTCTGTCAAGGCAAAGGGCTTTCATACGGAACATGGCAGCTTTGGTGCAGATATGAAGGTGTCTCTTTTAAACGATGGTCCTTTTACCATTATGCTGGATTCTAATGAAATAGTGAAGTGATGACAGAAAGGAAATGAGAATGGACTCGAAGAAATATACAACATCAGAACTGATTAAGCGATTTCTGCCTTATTTCAGACCATATTATAAGACACTATTTACTGACCTATTCTGCGCAGCTCTGACTACAATCTGTGAAATTATACTGCCACTGATTATCAGGCAGATTACGAATACTGCTTTGCAGGATGTAGCGTTGCTTACAACGAAAATGATAGCAGGGCTTGGATTTCTCTATTTTATCCTGCGCATTATAGACTGTCTTGCCAATTACTATATGTCGGATATTGGTCATGTCATGGGTGCGAAGATAGAGACAGATATGCGTAGGGATGCGTATGCACATCTTCAGCAGCTTTCCAATACGTATTTTAATAATACCAAAGTCGGTCAGATCATGGGCCGGATTACCAACGATTTATTTGAAGTAACAGAATTTGCACATCATTGTCCGGAAGAATTCTTTATCGCCGGTCTCAAGATTGTGATCTCTTTTATCATTCTGGCAAGAATACATCTGTTACTTACAGTTATGGTATTTATATTCGTGCCTATAATGACTATCGTATGCCGTATGATTAACCGTAAGATGCGTTCTGCTTTTGGGCAGCAGCGTTATCAGATCGGTGAGTTGAATGCCAAGATAGAGGACAGCTTACTTGGACAGAAGGTCGTGAAGGCTTTTACCAATGAAGAGCTGGAGAAAGAGAAATTCGAAGAGGGCAATCAGGAATTCTTAAAGATCAAGACATACACATATATGCTCATGGGTATGTTCAACACTTCTACCAGAGTATTCGATGGTCTGATGTATCTGGTCGTGATTCTGGGCGGTGGATATTTCCTTATGGAACAGCAGATTCTCCCTGGAGATATGGTAGCGTATGTCATGTATGTATCTACTCTGATCGCTACGATCCGTAGAATCATTGAATTTGCAGAGCAGTTCCAGCGCGGCATTACAGGTATAGAGAGATTTATTCAGATCATGGATGCGGATATTGAGATATTTGATGAGCCGGATGCAAAAGATCTGGTAAATCCAAAGGGTGAGATTACTTTTGAAGATGTAAGCTTCGAATATCCTGACGATCATAATAAGGTATTTCATCATCTGAATCTGACGATTCATGCAGGTGAGAAACTGGCAATTGTAGGCCCTTCCGGTGGTGGCAAGACTACGCTATGCAATCTGATTCCCCGATTCTATGACGTATCTGGAGGAACGATTACGGTGGATGGCACCAATATCCGAAACCTGACTTTGAAGAGTCTGAGACAGAATATCGGTATTGTACAGCAGGATGTATATCTGTTCTCAGGAACGGTGTATGATAATATTGCCTATGGTAAGCCGGGCGCTTCCAGAGAAGAAGTAATAGAAGCTGCGAAAAAGGCAGGAGCGGATGAATTCATAAGAGGACTCAGAGATGGATATGATACGTATGTTGGAGAACGTGGTGTAAAGCTCTCAGGAGGACAGAAGCAGCGTATCAGTATTGCCAGAGTGTTCTTGAAAAATCCTCCTATTATCATTCTGGATGAGGCTACCTCTGCATTGGATAATGAGAGTGAATATGCAGTAGCGAAGTCACTAAATGAGCTGGCAAAGGGCAGAACAACACTTACGATTGCACACAGATTATCAAGTATTCGTAATTCAGACAGAATTCTGGTACTGACAGATGAAGGTATTGTAGAAGAAGGTAATCATGATGAATTGATGGCACTTGGAGGTATTTATCATCAATTCTATGTGATGGCGAATGAAATTAAGTAAAGGAAGGCAGTAAAAAGGTATGGCAGAAGAAAAAAAGAGAAAAGTAGTAGGAGTAGAAGATCCTAAGATAGAAACCAAAAGACTTACGATCTTTTTGATTGCAGCATTTGGTATTGCATGGATTGCAGAGATTGGAGTCATTAAGCCCATGTATCAGAGTGGTGATGTGGACACGGTAAAGGAAGCGGTCAATATGATCAGTTCCATGATGTTTGCACCGGCTTTTGCATCTCTGATCGCCAGAGTCATGACAAAGGAAGGCTTATTACATTCAGGATTCCAGTTTAATTTTGCAAAGCATAAATTCTGTTTTCTGTTTGGATGGTTTGGAACAACAGCGCTGACTTTTCTGGGAGCGGTTCTGTATTTTGTAATCTTCCATGACAATTATGATGCATCTATGACGAATTTTGTACAGACAGCAATAGATAACGGCTCAGAGATGGATGCAGTGAATATCATTGCCAATTTCAAGACGACTTTATTAATTAATGTATTCTCAGCGCCGGTACTGGATGTAATCAACAGCTTTGGTGAAGAATGGGGCTGGAGAGGTTATCTGCTTCCGAAGCTGTATCGTAAGTTTGGTACGACAAAGGCAATTCTGATCAGTGGTCTGATATCCGGTCTGTGGTATGCGCCTTTGGTATCTCTTGGATATTATTATGGTACAGGCTATGCGGGATATCCATTCACAGGTATTCTTGCTATGTGCGTATTTGGTATGGTCACAGGCTGTATTTATTCCTTTATCAGTCTGAGAAGCGGAAGTATTTTCCCTGCGATCTTTGCACACAGCGCAGTGAATGTCATGATGTCACAGGCTGCATATTTTACAAAGGATGGCGGCAATTTCTTTGTTGGACCTGCACCGACAGGTATTGTAGCAGGTATACCGTTTATCATAGCGGCAGTTGTGTTTATGCTGTATTTAAAGAAACATCCGGTAGTCAGCAGTAATGAGCAGGAAGCAAAAGAGGCATAGTGCATGAAAAAGGAAATCACCTGCTTTGAAGCGCCTAAGATCATGGAGAAGGCATTGGATGTGGGAGAGGCGATGTTGTGTACAGGAGCCGAAATATCCAGAGTAGAGGATACCATTCTGAGAATATGCCACACATATGGCGGAGGAGTCATAGATGTATTTACGATTCTGTCACTGATTATTTTAAGCTGGCATACGACAGATGATCAGAATTTCACTCAGACAAGACGAATCTATTCCTATTCCACAGACCTGGGTAAACTGGAAGAGCTAAATGCACTGTCGAGATATATTTGTGCCAATAAGCCCTCCTGTGATGAGATAGAACAGAGAGTGGAAGAAATCATGCATGGTGACAGACGACGTATTTCTGTATCACGCATGATGGGATATATACTGGGGGCAAGTGCCTTTGCCATCTTCTTTGGAGGGAATCTCAGAGACGGTGTGGCAGCAGGTATTGTGGCATGGATTTTCTATTTCTGGGAATACATATTTGGCCCGCGCAGCAAAAACAGAGTAGTATATACGCTGCTGTCGTCTTTTGCAGTGGGCATATTGTGTATGCTGTCTGTCCTAAGTGGAATTGCAGTTCATGTAGATAAAGTCATGATAGGTAATATTATGCTTCAGATACCGGGAATCAATATGATGAATGCCATCAGGGATATGATGTGCGGAGATATGATCACGGGACTTCTGCGACTGATGGAAGCAATTATTCTGGCGGTAGCGATTGCGGCAGGCTTTGCGCTTGCAATAATCTGTTTTGCGAAGTAAGGAGATTATTAGTGGTAAGTATGATATGGGAATTTTTTATCAGGAATTGCAGTCTGATCGTGAGTGGAGCCATAGGAACACTGGGATTTTGCCTGTTTTTCAGGATTCGCAGGGATAAACTGATATATGGATGTATAGGAGGGCTGCTTACCAGTCTGTTCTATTGCATATGCAGCGATTTGGGAATGTCAATTCTGATGCGCAATCTTGTCCCGGCTATTGTAGGAACCTTATATGCGGAGATTATTGCCCGTATTGTAAAGGCTCCTGCGACAGTATTTCTGATACCGGCGGTAATCCCACTGACTCCCGGAGGGACTTTATACTATACAATGAGCGCTATTGTAGATGGTGATATGGCAAAGGCACAGGAACAGGGTGGAATCACGCTTCTGGTGGCACTGGGCATTGCTGTGGGAATTGTATTTATTTCCGTTATTTTCTATCAGTTGACCAATTGGAACAGACGGTTAAAGGTTACGAAGAACAAACCCTGGCAACAGGGGTGAGAAAGGCATGGTAATTCATATGAGAATGTATGTATACAGTATGAGAGAGTTTGATGAACTTCCCTTTTTTGAACAATATTGCAGCAAGAATCAGGTGGAATGGGCGTATACGAAGGAAACACCCTGCATGGATAATCTGGAAAAGGCAAAAGGCTATGACGTTGTTAATATAATAACTACTGTTATTAATAAAGAAATGATTGATAAATGGCATGAGCTGGGTGTGAAATGTATTGCCACCAGAACCATAGGATTTGACCATATTGACTGTGCATATGCCAAAGAAAAGGGAATGGGAGTTATTCACATTACCTATTCACCGGCAACAGTAGCTGATTATACCATTATGCTGATGCTGATGGGCTGCCGCAAAATACAGTATATCATGCAGCGTGCACAGATTCAGGATTATACATTGCAGGGTAAGATCGGCAGAGAACTTCCGGGAATGACAGTAGGTATTATTGGAACCGGTAAAATTGGAAAGACAGTAATCAAGCATTTGTCGGGATTTGGCTGTAAGATACTGGCTTATGATATTTATGAAAGTGATGAGGTGCGTCAGTATGCACAGTATACAGATCTGGATACGATTTACAGGGAGTGTGATATCATTTCCCTGCATGCACCGGCAACAGATGATAATTATCATATGATCAATCATGAAGTAATGGATAAAATGAAGCAGGGTGTGATCCTGATTAACTGTGCAAGAGGTTCTCTGGTGGATACACAGGCTTTGATTGATGGCATTGAATCAGGCAAGGTCGGGTTTGCCGGACTGGATGTAGTAGAGCATGAGAGCGGCTTATATTATTTTAACCGTATGGGAGAGCCACTAAATAATCCTCAGCTTGCAATTCTGAGATCTTATTCCAATGTAGTAGTGACGCCACATACTGCATTCTATACGCAGGAGGCAGTATCTGATATGGTAGAGAACTCTATTTTATGTGCCAGGGCATATATAAATGGTGAGAAGACACCATATGAAGTAGTTTAGACAGAATCAGACTTGCAAAAAGAATGTCCTATTAGGTATAATGTGAAAGAGAAAGAGGTGAAGAGCCTTGTCACAGTTTACGAAGAAGGCGATAGTAGAGACTTTCCTGGAGCTTTTGAAGGAACATTCTCTTGATAAAATTACAGTAAAAGATATTGTTGAGAAATGTGGCATCAATCGTAATACGTTCTACTATTATTATCAGGACATATATGATCTGATTGATGATGTTTTTGACATAGAGACAAAGAAAGTACTGGAAGATGAGAAGCAATATGAATCCTGGTATGAGGAATTGCTGAGAGTGGCGCTGTTCGTTGTTGAGAATCGACCGGCTATTCTACATATATATGACTCAAAGAGTCGCGATGTATTGGAGAAGTATTTGTTTGCCATCTGTGATAAGCTGATCAGAAATTATGTGGAGCAACAGGTTCAGGGTATGGAGGTCAGTGACAAAGAAAAGGAATTTGTCATTACATTTTACGGGTATTCTCTTGTAGGAATGACACTGAACTGGATTAAAGGAAATTCTCAAAGTGATTCAGCAGATTATTTAAAAGGTATGGCAGCAGTATTTGAAGGGACAGTAAAGACCGCTTTGGAATGTACACAGAACTGTCTTGCAAATAAAAAAATTTAGACATTTTTGAAAAAATGCCTGAAAATCAGTCAGAATGTGAGCAATGTACAAATTTGAGACATTGCTCTTTTTTTGACCGTTTTTTTTGTCGAATAATGGAATTATACTGTAAAAAAAGGGAAAAGAGGAGGTGGAGACTGTGGATCATATCAAAGCGGAAAAACGTGCATATATTGTATTGTCAGTTGCGCAGTTTGCCCTGGGAGCATATCTGATAGCAAGACCTGAACAGTCTTTTTCCATTGCCTGTTATGCCATAGGTACGGTGCTGGTGGTATATGGAATCATCAAATTAATCGGGTATTTTACAAAGGATATGTATCAGCTTGCATTTCAATTTGATTTTGCAATGGGTATCTTATCTGCAATCGTAGGATGTCTGCTGTTGTTTCACTGGGAACATATATTAAGGGCATTCCCAACATTTGTAGGCGTTCTGATTCTGATAGATGGCGTGTTTAAGATACAGACGGCATTGGATGCAAGGCGGTTTGGACTGAGTAAGTGGTGGCTGATCCTGATATGGGCGATTGCAGCAGGTGCAGCCGGACTGGTATTGCTGGCAAGACCGGTGGAAGCAACGAAACTGATCATGCAGTTAGTGGGAATTAACTTAATGATAGATGGTGGATTAAATTTATGGGTGGTCTTATATACAGTAAAAGAACACCGTAATTTCAGATTTCATAATTAACGCAGGGAGGATTTAAAAATGGGAGCAATGACACATGCAGCCGGAAGAATGGCTTTTTCAGCAGCTATTGATGTAGCACTGAAGGATGTAAGAAAGAATAGAGAAGAAGGTATTGTAAAGCTTGTCGATCTGATGGAGAAATACATGAGCGATGAGAAAATGGATGTGAATTATGATACCGTAAGAAACATGATTCGTGATAAAGACTGTACACTGAACAAATATATGAACAGGATCATTGATGAAATAGATCCACATGTATTAAAGACAACAGCACTGAACCTTGGATATGAAGCATTCTTTTATGGAACCAAGACCATAAGAAAAATGAGAGAAGTACACCAGTGCAATGTTCCCTGGCTGATTCTGATGGACCCGACCAGTGCATGTAATTTACATTGTACAGGATGTTGGGCAGCTGAGTATGGTAATCGTCTGAATCTGACATTTGAGGAAATGGACAATGTCATCACACAGGGTAAAGAACTCGGTATTTACTTCTATATGTTTACAGGTGGTGAACCACTGGTAAGAAAAGCAGATATCATTAAATTATGTGAGAAGCATAATGACTGTGCATTCCTTGCATACACAAATGGTACTCTGGTAGATGAGGCTTTCTGTGAGCAGATGCAGAAGGTAGGCAATCTGTATCTGGCAATCAGTCTGGAAGGATTTGCAGAAGTAAACGACCTGAGAAGAGGAAATGGTGTATTTGGCAAAGTCATGAATGCAATGTCATTATTGAAGCAGCATGGACTGATCTTTGGTACTTCTATCTGCTATACATCCAAGAATATTGAGACAGTTACCAGCGATGAATTCGTTGATCTGTTAGTAGAGAATGGAAGCCGTTATGCTCTGTATTTCCACTATATGCCTGTTGGAAATGAAGCAGATGTCAGCTTATTACCTTCTGTAGAACAGAGAAAGTATATGTACACCAGAGTACGTGAAATCAGAAATATGAAACACGGTAAAGGACTGTTCACAATGGATTTCCAGAATGATGGTGAGTTTGTTGGCGGTTGTATTGCCGGTGGTAGAAACTACTTCCATATCAATGCAAACGGTGATGCAGAACCTTGTGTATTTATCCATTATTCAGGTGCAAATATCAGAGAAAACACTTTACTGGAATGTTTAAAACAGCCGTTATTTATGGCTTATCGTGATAATCAGCCATTTAATAACAACCAGTTAAGACCATGTCCAATGCTTGAGAATCCTGAGATTTTACAGAGAATCGTAAAGGAGACAGGAGCAAAATCTACAGACCTGCAATCACCTGAAACTGTAGAGCATCTGTGTGCAAAGTGCCATGAATATGCTGATAATTGGGCACCTGAAGCAGATAAATTGTGGAATGAGTCTACACATATGGAGCATGCATATGAAAACTACAAACCCAAGGAGCAGAAGAATTGTTAAGTGGCTTATTCTATTAGTGCTTCTGGCAGCAGCACTGTATTTCTACAGGGGATCTCTGGCGGAAATACTGGAAGGAATCCGTGCGCTGTCATTTGCACAATTGATAATAAGCTGTCTGATAGCGACTGTATTCTTCCTCATAGAGGGGGGAATAGTATACTATATGGCACACCCCTTTGAAAGTACGTATCATTGGGGAAAGGGCATCAGGACAGCCTATTTGTGTGAGTTCTATCGCCTTTTGACATTGGGAAGCGGTTCTGGTTTTGCAGCAATCTATTATCTGCAAAAGGATGGCGTACCGTATGCAAAAGGAACAGGAATTACCATGCTGCAGTTTGTATTCAAGAAGATTGCAGTTATGATATTGGGTCTGATGGGCTTCTTGTATCTGCTTGGTACACCACAGACCAGTCAGATACTGTGTCAGTATCAGAATGCCATGATTATAGGCTGTGTAGTGACTATTCTTATTGCTTTATTTATGACACTTATCACGGTATCAGGAAGAATAAAGGACTGGCTGTTGTATGCAATAGACTGGCTGGAGCATAAAAAGCCCAAATATAAGCAGCAGATGGAGAAGTGGAGAGAGAATCTGATTCTCCTGAATGATACAGGGAAGGAACTTATGACGCATAAGAAGAGATTCCTTGTATTATTGGGACTTAATCTGATGAAGCTTATAGTTATTTACCTGATTCCTGCGTATATTTTAAAAGATATCAGTGTGTTGAATATACCACAGAGTGTTATGCTTATGGCAATCGCGTATATGCTGGCGGGTGTCATTCCTGCGCCGTCAGGCATAGGCTCCCTGGAATTTGTTTTTCTATTGTTTTTTAACTGTTTTGCCGGTGAAATGTATACAGTACCTGCGATTCTGGTCTTTCGTTTCACCACATGGCTTGTGCCGTTTATCGTAGGTGGAATCATAAATCTGGTGACTTCTTAAATGAAGTCACCATTTTTTTATTTTTCTGAAACTTTTTATGGCATATAATATGTCTAATATACATAACAAGGAGGTGCAGAGCGATGAATATCTTTTCCGGAAGAGACAGAGCAAAAGAAAAAAAGATAGAAGAAGTATTATTACAAAATTATGACAGTTATTATCGCCTTGCATACAGCTATGTACAGAATGAAGCTGATGCGGGGGATATTGTACAAAATGGTGCTTATCGTGCAATCAGAGGAAGCCATACACTGGAAAAAACAGAATATGCGGCTACGTGGGTATATCGGATCATGTTAAATGAAATATTCCGTTTCTGTAAGGTAAGGAATAAAAACCTGGTATCTCTGGAGGAGATGCCAATTGAGAAAGGCAAAGAAGATGTCTATAAAGATGTGGATCTGCATCGGGCAATCAACATGCTTTCGCCCGAAGATAAGGCAGTTGTGCAGTTGAGATTCTTTGAAGATAAGAAGCTGGAGGACATTGCAAAGATACTGGGAGAGAATGTCAGCACAGTAAAAAGCCGTCTGTATCGAAGTATGAAGAAGCTTCGGCTGGAGCTGGAAGAATTGTAGATTGAGAAGTAGAAAGGACAGGTGCCATTATGAAGGATAAGCAAAAAGAAATAGAAATGTGCAGACAGATATATGAACAACCGCATATGTCAGAAGAACAGTTACAGAAAATGAAAGATAGAATTGAGGAAGCTAAAATGGATAATAGAAGAGGATTAAAGAAAATGAGGGCAGCGACTGTGGCAGCAGCAGCCGTAGCGGCTTTTATCATACTGCCCAATACATCAGCAGGAGTAGCACATGCCATGGAACAGATTCCCATAATAGGCAGACTGGTCAATGTAGTGACGTTTAGAGATTATCAATATGAGGATGAGAGAAACCAGGCAGATATCGAGATTCCCGAAATTGTACCGGAGAGTGTTACGGATACCACTGTAGAAGAATCAGCAGACGAAATACAGGAAACCCTGCAGAAATCAGCAGATGAGATCAACGCTGAGATACAGCAGATTTCAGATCAGTTTATAAAGGAATTTGAAGAGAACCTGAAAAAGGAGGATGGTTATCAGAATGTTATGGTCAAGTCGGAAATCGTAAGTACGACACAGGATTATTTTACTTTGAAGCTTATCTGCTATCAGGGAGCAGGCAGTGGCACTGAGTGGAATTATTATTATACAATTGATCTGAATACAGGAGAGAGATTGCAGCTTAAAGATCTGTTCAAAGAAGGGGCAGACTATATTACTCCGATCAGTGAAAACATCAAGGAACAGATGAGAGAACAAATGGCATCAGATGAGAATAAGATGTACTGGCTGGATGATGCGGAAGTAGAGGAATGGAACTTTAAGCAGATTACAGATGATACGGCATTTTATCTGAATGATAAGGGCAACATTGTAATCAGTTTTGATGAAGGTGATGTAGCACCAATGTATATGGGCGTTGTTACCTTTGAAATTCCAGGGGATGTTGTAAAGGATATCAGAAAATAGCATAAAGGGGGCTGATGCATATGCATCAGCCCTGTTTTGTCATAAAGAACTTATTTGTATACTAATCCAAATGTCATAGTAGGCATATCTGTTTCATAAGTCAGAGTAGCCGGATTAGAATCCATATCATCAAAGATATATACCTGACCGGCTCCAATACCGATTAAACGATAGCTGGTTCCAAGATTTTGATATTTCTGAGGAATATCAATTATATATTTATAGGTTTGATCTGTCTGGGATATTTCTTTGCCACTCTTGGTAACATTAATTCTCAGAGAACATGCAAATGTATAGTCTTCGAGGAATGCAGAATATACTTCATAACATGCCCTGCCTTGATATCTCATCTGTCCTGTAACAATATAGGAATGATCCACATTATCAGGTGCCATATAGCAAAGTCTGGTAACTACATTGCCATTACCGTTGTTTTCTACATTATTCCATGGTGCTTCAGAATCTGTTGCGGAGTATACAAGAGGAATTGTAGGGTTTGTCATTGTCTGGAATGCAGTAGCCTTTGCATTTGTATCAAAAATATAGCATGCGCCATTCGTATTTGACTGCGCAAAAGCAGCAATACTGTCAAGGCTGGTATAAGGGATGCTGCCAATCATCTGTGTTGTTACACCAGTATCTGAGATACGGAAGATTGGTTTGTAAGCAATCTTGGAAAATGTGGTAGTATCTTCAATGAATGTGCTGGTACTCATTACAACACGATTTACAGTATCCATATTTGCGAAAGCATAGGAACCAATTGAAGTAATCGTACTGTCAATCTGAATAACAGAAACACCTTTTAATCTCCAGGGACGTTCGTTTAAGGACCAGTAATCATAACTTGGAACTGCTCCTGTTCCTGTTACATGAAGGGTTTCACCCTCTACTTTGATGACAACATCTGTACCGTCTAAATGATAGGTATTGTCACCGGGAATTGTCCAGGTTTCACCTTTTGCTTCTACAATAGTAGTAGGAATTGCGCATATGGACAATGCCATAGCAAGTGTCAATGCTAATATTTTATGAATTTTCATAGGACGCTCCTTTCATATACATATAGATTTATAATAAGTATAAATTTTTTTCAGAATGTAGTCAATCTATTTGCTGTTTTTTCTGATAGTATTGGACTGTCGCAAAGAAAAGATTGCAATGCCGGCGCCAAGCACTGTTGTAATTGTTCCCACCAGTAACATGAAAAATACGTTACTGTGATCCAGCAACATGCCGCCCAGAAGACTGGAGAGCAGGTTGGCAATGGTTATCATCCCTGTGACAAAAGCCTGTCCTTTTACTGCATCTTTAGGAAGCATGACTTCATTTACAAGGTGCACAGAGGCGGGAATGAAGATTGCAAAAGACAGAGACTGGAACAGCATGGATGCATAAAGCATGGGAATATTGGTGGCAAAGAGCGTAAGTATTATTTTAATCACAAAGAAAAAGGCAGAAGCCTGTAAGAGCTTTCGGCAGCCAAATTTACTGTGAAGCATGGAAAAGAAAATCATGGCAGGAAGCTCCAGTAATGCGGAGAATGCCTGTATATTACCAAGATCCTGACTGCTTCCATGAATATTGATAATAATCTGATAGAAATAATTATTGATCAGAGTATGTCCAAAATATAATCCAAGTCCACCAGTCAGAAAGACAAAAAACATACGATATTGAATAAAAAATTCACGGATGCCAACAGATTCTTTTACTGGTGATGCATTTTTGGGGGAATATTGTGTATTTTTGCAAGAATCATAATTCATCATAAGAAGCAGCAAAATCACACAAATGCATACAAAGATTCCATACGCCGGGAGAATATCAGGATTTTTCCTTTCAATCATGATACCGAGCAAAAGACATGTGCCGGAGTAGAACAGGGAGCCGATACTTCTGGCAACTCCAAAATTCATTTTTACAGGAATTTGCTGCAAATAGAAATTCAGGGAATTGACCAAAGGCTGAATCAGCATTTCTAAAATACAGGCTGTAATGAAAATCAGAGTCAGAAATAAAGATCTGTTCTGACAAAATAAAAGTCCAATACAGCACAGCGCTAGACACAATACGCAGACCGCAGTGATTACAGGTAAAGTAAGCCTGCGTGTCCGATCAGCCCAGGCGGCGATATACTGCTGTAAAAGAACGGAAGCCAGGAAGCCTATAGCCAGAATGACGCCAATCTGGGAGTTGGTGTAGCCCTTATGCAGAAGATAAACGCTGGAGAAGCTTAAAAGAATACTGTACAGAGCCCAGTAGAACCCCTGTAAAAGAGCATATTCTATATTGATTTTATACTGTAACAAATTTGGTTTCATAGTGGTAAAAATACTCCTTTATAATATGTGTGATACTATCCTAGCACTTTTGTGCAAATAAATCTAATTCTATGGAAAGATTCCAAAAGAAAATGTAGCACAAAGCAGGGGGATTGGTGTAGACTACTTATGATAGTAAGAGGAAGGCTGGGCATAATTATGACAGGAGAAGAGAGACGTAAAGCAATTATAGAGATTATCAGCAAATCAACAAAGCCTGTATCAGGAACTGCGCTTGCAAAGCAGTTTCAGGTAAGCAGACAGGTCATTGTACAGGATATTGCGCTGCTTAGGGCGGCAGATTATGATATTTATTCTGCGGCAAGAGGATATATGCTCATGCCGTCATTATCAGAGAACAAAAATAAAGAGGTCAGTAAAGATACAGATGCGATAACAAGAGTCTTTCATGTGTCCCATACAGATGAGCAGATGGAAGATGAACTGAATACCATTGTGGATATGGGAGGCAGAGTGCTTGATGTATACGTAGAACATGCGGTATATGGAGCAATCAGAACGGCTCTGCCTATTGCATGCAGACGTCATGTGCAGGAATTTATGAACAGTATTCACAGTGGCAAATCAACACCATTAAAGAATCTTACAGCAGGAGATCATTATCATACGGTAGAAGCAGATGATGAAGATACCCTGGATTATATTGAAAAAGCTCTGAAAGAGAAGGGATATTTGTGTTCAGAATAATTTTAAAGAGACACAAAAAAACACCGTCCCCGATGCCATATGCATTGAAAACAGTGCCTTAAATGCACCGCCAGGGGCTCGAACCCTGGACACCCTGATTAAGAGTCAGGTGCTCTACCAACTGAGCTA
>CAVBMG010000025.1:0-37094 GCA_963596435.1 Agathobacter sp. | reverse complement strand
ATACCGTTTCGCTGAATGCAAGCCAAATGTAAAAACTCGTACTAAACTTTCTTACGACGAAAAAAAGAACCCAAGGCTGTGCTTGAGTTCTCTTCAAATCTTCTAAATTATACTCTGGACAGATATTCACCTGTTCTGGTATCAATCTTGATTACGTCTCCTGTATTTACGAATAAAGGAACGCTGACAGTAGCACCTGTCTCAACAGTAGCAGGCTTGGAAGCACCTGTAGCTGTATCGCCCTTAAATCCAGGCTCTGTATCTGTAATAGTCAGTTCTACGAACAGAGGAGGCTCGATTGCGAATACATTACCGTTGTGAGAACATACCTTAACCATCTCGTTCTCCTTAACGAACTTTAAGGAATCGCCAACCTTGTCTGCATTCAGACCAACCTGATCGTAAGACTCTGTATCCATGAAGTAGTATAAATCACCATCTTCATACAGATACTGCATATCTTTTCTATCAATACGTGCCTGAGGACATTTCTCTGTAGGTCTGAAAGTCTTCTCAACTACACCACCACTGATGATGTTCTTTAACTTGGTTCTAACAAATGCTGCACCCTTACCAGGTTTTACATGCTGGAATTCAATAATCTGATAGATACTATTCTCGTATTCGATTGTAATACCATTTCTGAAATCTCCTGCTGATATCATAAACTGTTTCCTCCTAAATTTTCACGTTTCACGTTTAGAATCCATTGACCATTCTATAACAAAATCAGTCACATTTCAACTGTTTTTTTTATTTATCACCCAATCTATCGCCATTAAGTACCCATTCAGTCCCTGTCCATAGATCTGATGGTCACAGGCAGGCTTCGTTACGGATGTCTTACGGAACTCTTCTCTCTGGGTAATATCAGAAATATGAATCTCTACCTTTGGTACTGTAATGCTGGCAAGTGCATCACGAATCGCATAGGAATAATGTGTATATGCACCGGGATTAATGACGATTCCCTCTGTTCCGTTAAAATATGCTTCCTGAATCTTATCAATAATAGCGCCCTCATGATTAGACTGCCATACTTCTATCTCGCAGCCTGTCTCCTGTGCTTTCTGTTCAATCAGATTCACCAGATACTGATAATCCTGCGTACCATAGATTCCTTTTTCACGAATTCCAAGGAAATTAAGATTCGGTCCATTAATTACTAACAGTTTCATAGCATTTTCCTATACCTTTCCTGTATTATTTCAGCAAGCTCCTGCTGTTTATATGTATCTACCTGCACAATATAGTGCGCTGTACTCTCATAGGCTTCTCTGCGCTGTTCCATCATATTACGTATTCTTGACAAAGGGTCTTCACATTGCAGAAGCGGACGTTTCGTATCTTCCTTTACTCTCTCATAGACTGTCTCTGCAGAAGCCTTCAGATATACCACATATCCCAGCTCTCGCAACAGTTGCCGATTTTCTTCCCTGACAGGCATGCCGCCTCCAGTGGATACAATCATTCCCTCTCTTTTTAACCGCAATAATTCTTTCAAATATGCAGTCTCCATATCACGAAATGCCTTTTCAGAATCCTGTGCGAAGATCTCACTGATCGTTCTGCCCTGTTTCTCTTCGATTCTTTCATCAGTATCCAGGAAAATCGCGCTCTCCAGCTTGGCAAGGCTTTTACCCACTGTCGTCTTACCACAGCCCATATAACCGATTAGGATAATGTTCTTCTTCATACGGTAGTCCTCAGCATTTCATACAATTTGTAAGCACTTTCATCTTCTATTTTGCATTGATTCCAGAGTTCAAAGGCTTCGATTCCCTGATACAACAGCATCTTCAGACCATTATAAGCCGGCGCTCCCTGTTCTTTTACCAGCTGCATGAATCTCGTCTCCCAGGGTCTGTAGATCAGATCATAGCCGGCTTTCACTTTATGATAAAAAGCCGGATCTGTAATGACAGCATCCTCTACATGAGGGTATAGCCCGACGCTGGTACTCTGAATTACCAGATACTTTGCATCCGGAAGCTTATTATAATCGGACATGGCAAGAGCCTCTACACAGCTTCTGCCTTCTGCAAGGTTGACTTCCTTCGCCACCTCAGCAGCCTTCTCTACTGTTCTGTTCAAAAGCCATACATGCGCTGCTCCCTTAGCTGCACACATGAATGCTACTGCCCTGCCGACACCGCCTGCACCAAGAACGATTACCTGTTCTCCCTGGATGGACACGCCATCACTGCTCATAGCCCGATACAGACCTGTCATATCTGTATTATATCCTTTATAGCCGCCATTTACTCTGACAAGTGTGTTTACAGAGCCCATTTTCGCAGCCAGCTCATCTATCTGCGCCAGATATGGAATTACATCATTTTTATAAGGTACTGTCACGTTGCAGCCAAGAATATGCAATCCATACGCACCCTTTATGGCGTCTTCCAGTCTGCCCTGTCCTACCAGAAATGGTACGTAGACCATATTTACATCCATCTGCTGTGCCAGATAATTGTGAATCATAGGTGAAAGTGTATGTTCCACCGGATTGCCGATCAATCCGCAAGTCCTTGTCAGTCCGTTAATTTCTATCATGCTTTATCCCTGCCTAGTTACATTATTTGTGTATATGTCTTTTATAACAGAATAGAACGACTTTTTCAAGGTAACGTTTTAAAACAATCTGAATCTCTTCCTTAGGATGAATGGGCTTGACCAGAATAGAATAAATTCCTGCTTTGTTCGCTCCCCACACATCTGTGAATATCTGATCTCCTACAAACAGCGTATTCTTCTCATCTGTATGCATGCGCTTCATAGCTTCTCTGTAATTAGCAGGATTGGGCTTGCCAGCTTTGTAGATATACTCTGCATCCACTGCATCACAGAACATCTTCACACGTGGCTCCTTGTTATTGGAAAGCATCATGGTCTGATATCCAAGCGCGTGCAGTCTCTTAAATAAGGCAATAGCCCGCTGGTCGGCGGGCGCTCCATGTGGTACCAGCGTATTATCAATATCAAAGATAATCGCTCTGTAACCATCCTGATAATATTGTTCAAAATCTATATCATAAGTAGAATCCAGATATACATTGGGATATAAACGTTCCAGCATAATATTTATCCTTTATTATATAATATTTGCAGCCTCTAATAACAGCTTGGTGTAATCAGTCTTTGGATGGTTATAGATCTCATCAATATCTCCCTGCTCCAGAATCTCACCACTACGCATGATCATCACTCTGTCGCACATCTGATAAACAACTCTCAGATCGTGAGATATAAATAAAATGGATATTCCCATCTCCTGATGAAGTTTAAGCAATAATCTGATGATCTGTGCCTGAATGGTTACATCCAATGCAGATACCGGTTCATCCGCAATCAGAAACTTCGTATCACACAGCAGTGCCTGTGCTATCGCCACTCTCTGTCTCTGTCCACCTGAAAGCTCATTTGGATAATGTTCCCGACACTTTCTGTCAAGTCCTACCTTATCCAGCATCTCGTCCACTTTCTGACGTCTTTCTTCTGCTGAATAAGCATGTTTCATGCGAAGAGGCTCCTCCAAGATCCAGCCAATTCGCTTAGCAGGATTCAGTGAACCATACGGGTCCTGAAATACCATCTGCGGGTTGGCACAATCCAGTCTGATTTCTCCATCATACTTCTTCTGCATGCCAAGAAGTGCCTTTGCAAGAGAGGTCTTACCGCATCCGCTTTCTCCTACCAGTCCGAGGATTTCTCCTTCTCTCATGGTAAAAGACACATTTTTCAGTGCATGCTTCTCTTCTTTCTTTCCATGAAAAAGGCTGCCTTTATCAGTATAATACACATTCAAATTCTTTACTTCAAGAATATTCTTCATATTGACCCCATATCATTATGCCAGATCCGGCTTCTCTAATCGCGGGATGGCATCAATTAACTGTTTTGTATATGCATCCTTGGGATGATAAAATATGTCCTCTGTGTTACCAGCTTCTACAATATCGCCCTTATTCATAACTACGATACGATGACACAGTCTTTTCACAAGACTCAGATCATGAGAAATGAACAGAATAGATGTCTTTTTCTCCTGATTCAGTCTCTGCAGAAGCTTCACGATCTGGAGCTGGATTGTTACATCCAGTGCTGTAGTCGGTTCATCTGCAATCAACAGTCTGGGTTCACAGATCATGGCTGATGCAATCATAACACGCTGTCTCATGCCGCCTGATAACTCATGTGGATACTGCTTATAGACCTTCTCCGGCTGATCCAGTTCCACATTTCTGAGACTTTCGATAGCTCTCTCATAGCGCTCCTGCTTCGTCATTTCAGGTCTGTGCAGCCTGAGGCTCTCTTCTACCTGCCACCCGATACGCTTCACCGGATTCAGGGAAGTCATTGGTTCCTGGAATACCATGCTGATATCATTGCCCTGATACTGTCTCAATAAGGAACGTTTCGCATGAAGAAGCTCTGTTCCCTCAAACAGAATCTCACCACTCTTCTTCATATCATGACGTCTGAGAAGCCCTGCAATCGCCATGGCTGTCATGGATTTACCAGAACCGGATTCTCCTACAATACCTACAATCTCTCCCTGCTGTAAGGTCAGATTGAAGTCATTTACCACACTCTCCGGTTTATCATGATCGTGAAACTCTATATTCAAATGTCTGATCTCTAATAATGTATCGCTCATCCTTACCTCACTTAAACTGTGGACTTCACGCCTTGATTCCATCTGCCAGCAGTGATAATCCCAACACCATAAGAATAATCATAAGTCCTGGGAAAATCGCATAATTCGGAGCTGAGAACAAATAGCTCTGTGCCTCAGAAAGCATACTTCCCAGACTTGCTTCAGGGGGTTGTACACCGATTCCCAGATAGCTCATTCCCGCTTCTGCCAATACCGCATTGTTAAACCCTATCATAATAGAAGATAATAATACGGTGATCGTATTAGGTAAAATGTGCACGAACATGATACGCAGATTACCTACTCCGGCTAAATGAGCACTCTTAATATAATCCATATCTCTGTATTTTATAAATTCACCTCTAACAATACGTGCAAAGCTGGGGATAAATGCAATTCCCAGTGCCATCACTACATTATACTTACCAGAGCCAAACAGACTGATAAAGATCAATGCCAGTAAAATACTTGGAAAAGCAAAGACAACGTCATTGATACGCATCAGTACTTCATCCAGCCAGCCGCCAAAATACCCGGTGAATGCTCCGATCAGAATTCCAAAGAATACACCGATCATCACCGTCAGTATCGCGATTACGAAAGTATTTCCCATGCCTTCCAGCACTCTTGAGAAAATATCTCTGCCAAAATTATCACAGCCCATAATATGCTGTAGGGAAGGAGCTGCCAGCTTATTGGCACTATCCATCTTTGTAGAATCATAAGGCGTCCAGAAGAAGCCTATCAGAATCATAATTAGCATAACACCTGTTATGATTCCTCCCAGTATTAAATTCCAGTTCTTTTTCTTTTTCATACGCACCTCTTGAGCCTATTATTCCTGAACACTGATTCTTGGATCTACCAGCTGATAAATGACATCCACACAGAAATTCGTAACAATGACCACACATGCGATCAGTACGATGATTGCCTGTACTACAGGATAATCTCTGTAAGAGATAGATGTCAGAAGGATTCTTCCGATTCCAGGAATATTGAATACCTGCTCGATTACAATGCTGCCCACCAGCATATCTGCCAGAGTCATTCCCCATAATGTAATGACAGGAATCATGGCATTACGAAGAACATGTCTATATAAAACCTTATTGGTGTTATTTCCTTTGCTATAAGCAGTTCTGGTATAATCCTTCTTCGATTCCTGTACGCATGCACTCTTGATCAGCTTCACAGACATTGCTATCTTGGGAAGTGCAATTGCAATACATGGAAAAATCAGATACGCCAGAAATGCACCAAAATCTACATCATAGGATACAAAATTACCTGGTGTGAACCATTTCAACACCAGTCCGAATACATATGTCAGCAGAATACCCATAAAGAAATGAGGTACTGCCATCACAACCTGATTCAATACCGTAATACATCTGTCCATCCATTTACCGTTATGCTTGGCTGTATAGATTCCAATTGGCAGTGATACAATGATCATCAGTACAAAAGAAATCAGTGCCATCATCACCGTAATCGGTAATTTTGACAGAATCATAGACTGCACAGATACTTTATATTTATAGGACATGCCAAAATCTCCATGCAGGAATGCAATCAGCCATTGTCCATATCTCTGCAGGAATGGCTGATTCAGTCCCATCTCTTCCCTAAGTGCCTCCAATCTCTCAGGTGTAGCCTCTGTGCCAAGCTGTGCCATAGCGGCATCTCCGGGGATGATATCAAAAGTCAAAAAGACGAGAAATGAAATCAACAGTAATGTAATAATCAATGTTACAAACTTCTTACCTACGTATTTCATATTCCCGTCTCCTTATTACTTATTCTGCAATATACAGCTTGGCAATATCCTGAATGTATAAAGGATAGAATTCATAGCCTGCATATTTCTTGTTCAAAGCTACAAGCTCTGCCATATCCTGAATATATACATTGGCTGCTGTATTGGTCAGAATTGTTTCACACTCTTTATAATATTTCGTTGCTTCTTCATCAGATGCTGCTGCCTGTGCATTGGCATAAGCTGCATCATAATCTGCATCATTGTAATTGATGAAATTATTGTGTGCTGTAGATACGAAACGTCCTAATAAAGCGCCTGCTGTTAAGGTAGAAGCATCTACACCTACTACAGTAGCTTCAAATTCACGATTCTTATATACATCACTTAACCAGCTCTCCCACTCGATCAACTCAATATTGGCAGTTACACCGATTGTCTTGAGCTGCTCTGCAAGTACTGTTGCAGTATCAATATGTGGCTGATAGTTGGATGGAACCTTGATTGTAAAGGTAAATCCATCTGGATAGCCTGCCTCTGTCAGAAGTTCCTTAGCTTTCTCTGCATCTGTTGTATAAACATCATTCAGCTCTTCCATATAATATTTACCAAATGCAGGGAACATACTGCTGGCGATTGGTGTACCCTTACCATCAGCTGTAAAATCCAGAATCTCCTGTTTGTTAATGGCATAGCTTAATGCCTGTCTTACTTTTTCATTGTTAAAAGGCTCTACTGCATTGTTCAGATACATAGCCTGTACCAGATTCATGGTTCCTTCCATAATATCGAACTGATCTCCAAGCTGTGCAGCCTGTGTTGTAGTGATTCTTGCCATCATATCAATAGAACCACCTTCAAGATTCATTACGATAGAATCACCATCTGCAATGACTTTAAGTGTTACATCCTCGATATGAGCAGGTTCACCCCAGTATGCATCGAACTTCTTCAATACCACATTCTCCTGTAAAGAACGTGATACAAACTTATATGGACCTGTACCTACAGGATTTGTCTCCAGATCATCTACATCAGCAGGAACGATTGCTGCACTTACTGTAGATACAAGAGCAAGGAAATCATCCTCAGGATTTGCAAGGCTGATTACAATAGTCTTATCGTCTGGTGTTTCTACGCTCTCTATATTAGAAAACGCCGAGATCAATGGTTCTCCTGTTCCATTGCCGGCGCATTTTTCAATCGAATACTTTACGTCCTCAACTGTAACAGGGTTTCCATTATGGAACTGAATGCCATCTCTTAATGTGAAAGTATATACCTTCTTGTCATCTGACACTGTATAATCGCTTGCTACAGCAGGAATCAGATTGCCATCGCTGTCCGGCTTATATAAGCCCTCGTAGATATTAAATAATATCTCCTGTGTTCCGGAACCAACTGCCTTGTTCGGGTCAAGACTGTTCAGATCCTGTGGAATACCAATTGTGATCTGCGATGCTTCTCCATCGGTAGTCTCAGCTGCCGCAGTCTCGCTGCCTGCTTCTGTTGCCGGTGTCGTTGCAACCTGTGAAGAGCCTTCCTCCTCCTTATCGCCTGCGCATCCGCCCAGTGCAATAGTCAGTGTAAGTAACATACTTACGAAAAGAACCTTACCAAATTTCTGTCCTCTCTTAGTCATGTTTTTACTCCTTTTCTTATTCGTCTATATTTAATTGTGTTAAGGTGGCATGAGTACAGCCATATGTACTGTCTCTCCAACCTTGTAAGATTGTATACAATTTCAAATCAAATTGCAAGATATTTTCTTAACAATCTTGTACTTTATCAGGAACAAGAAAAGCAGTTATACTGTCCTACTTATTCAGAACCTTCTTCAGCTCGTCCATAAATGTATTGATATCCTTGAATTCACGATATACGGAAGCAAATCTGACATAGGCTACTGCATCCAAGTCTTTAAGCTTGTTCATGACCAGTTCTCCAATGATCTGGCTTGGAATCTCCTTCTCTTCCATGCTGAAGATCTCTGTCTCCACTTCGTCTACAAGCTGGCTGATCTGTGCTGCACTGACCGGTCTTTTATGGCATGCTCTCAATACACCTGCTTCTATTTTGGCACGGTCATATGTCTCTCTGTTGTTATCTTTCTTAATGATAATTAATGGAATCGTCTCTATCTTCTCATAGGTTGTAAATCTCTTATTACATTCATCACATACTCTTCGTCTGCGGATGGAATTGTTCTCCTCTGCAGGTCTTGAATCAATGACTCTCGTATTCTCATGACCACAAAATGGACACTTCATATGCATACCTCCCCTAATCGTCTGCAATATCTTTGAATAGTTAGTAAATTTATTTTTAGTATAAAAGCAATCTGGTAACAAGTCAACAGATATGACTGATTATATGTCTACTAAAATGATATCCGGGCCTATCTGGCGAATACAGCAGTAGGGAATCACAATCACTGAATCATCTGTCAGAAATCCCCATAATCCCTTACATCCGGGAACCATAATTTTCTGGATGCAGCCCTTGCATTCGTCAAACTCCATATCACATACATGACCTAATCTCTTGCAGTCCTTAATACTGATTACTTCTTTTTTGCGAAATTCACAGAAACGCATACTGATTCCTCTATATGCTTTTATCTTATTCTATGCGCCCTGAAGCACAAATGTCCGTTCTCAATCAAGAGAACGGACTTCTTATTACTTCAATTCTATTTCTGCTACATCTACAATCTCTCCTGCTGATTTGCCAAGAAGAATTGCATATGTTCCCGCATCTGCAACGAATGCCTTTTGCTCCACATCATAATAAGAGAAAGCATCTGCATAAAGCTGCATCGTAATCTGCTTAGTCTCACCCGGCTCCAGATAAACTTTGTCAAAAGCCTTTAATTCCTTCTGGGCTTTCTTGACCTTAGGGTTCTTATCAGATACGTAGATCTGAGGTACTGCTGCACCGGCTCTGTCTCCTATATTGGACACATGGAAGCTGACTTCTACTTCCTTATCACCGGTTGCCTTAACAGTCAGTCCTGCCATACAAAAATCTGTATAAGACAGTCCATAGCCAAATGGGAACGCAGGTGCTACATCATATGTATCATAGTAACGGTATCCTACAAAAATACCTTCCCCATAGCGAACCTTATCCCCTCCTGGAAATTCACCCAATACGACTGCCGGGCAATCCTTCTCACTTACCGGGAATGTCTCAGGTAAATGTCCTGATGGATTCACATGTCCAAATAATACTTCTGCCAGCGCATATCCGCCTTCCATGCCTGCATACCAGCTGTATAACAGTGTGGATGCCTGACTGGACCACGCGCTCATATCTACAGGAGAACCCGCAACCATTGTAATGATGGTATCAGGTCTTACTTTTAACAATTCGCAGATAAGCTTATCCTGGTCGTATGGCAGCTTCATACTGGCTCTGTCCTGACCTTCTGTATCATAATCATGAGTCAGACCACCAATATAAATGACAGCATCTGCATCCCTGGCTGCTTCCAGTGCCTCTGCCATATATTCCTGATTCATGCGAGCCTGACGTGCTGCTTTCTCTTCACTTTTGGAGCCTTCCTTTGGTGCTGGAGAATCCTGTTTATCCTGTTCCAGACTGTCTGCCTGTCCATTGCCGCTCTCTTCTGTATTTGCCCAGATATTACCTATGTCTTCGTTATAATAACCAGGCTTATAGATTATCTGTGTATTGCCGCCTAAGAGCATATGTAAGCCCATAAGTGGTGTAATCTCATATAATGCCTTAATCTCTGCACTTCCGCCGCCTGGAGCATGCATTCTGTTGGCATTCTCTCCTACGACCAGAAGCTTTTTGATCTTTTTGGAATCAAGAGGCAGCAGTTTCTTATCATTCTTTAAAAGGACAACGGATTCTTCTGCTGTTCGTCTGAGTGATTCCTTATCACGATAGTCATTGTATGTGCCGGCTTTTCTCTCACCATCCAGCATATGAAGCTCGTTCATGACATGAAGAATATGACGTACTTTCTCATCAATCATCTCCATGGATACTTCACCCTTCTCCAATGCCTCTTTCATAGGATCTGCCATATAATATTCACTGAAATTATCTGTAACGGACATCTCCATATCAAGACCATTCATGGCTGCTTCCTTTGTGGAATGCACACCGCCCCAGTCAGATACCAGGATCCCTTCAAATCCCCATTCCTTACGCAGAATATCCTGTAACAGATACTTGTTATGGCAGCAGTGCTGACCACGAAGCTTGTTGTATGCTCCCATAAGTCCCTTGGCTTTGCCCCTCTTTACTGCTGCTTCAAATGCAGGTAAGTAGATCTCACGGAGTGCTCTTTCGTCCACATCCACATCCACGTCCAATCTTCTGGTCTCCTGATTGTTCAGTGCAAAATGCTTTACGCAGGAAGATACATCATTTTCTTCGATACCCTGTACAAGCGGTACGACCATCTCTGATGTCAGATAGGGATCTTCTCCCATATACTCAAAGCTTCTGCCGCAGAGTGGCGTACGCATGATATTAATACCAGGCGCAAGAATCATGTCTTTTCCTCTGCCTCTGGCTTCCTTACCAAGCACCTGTCCTGTCTGATGCGCCAGCTCTCTGTTCCATGTGGCTGTCAATGCTGTATTACATGGCAAATAAGATACATAATCATAGGACTGTCCGATTTCATTCCAGTTATCAGGGTTGAAATCCTTACGTACTCCTCTTGGTCCATCTGATGTGATAAAAGGTGGAATCCCCAGTCTCTCTACACCCTTTGTTGCAAAAAGTTCATTACCATGTATCATGCCAAGCTTCTCATCTGTAGTAAGCTGTGACAGTAATTCTTCTAATTGTTCCTTCTTCATACCCTCTCTACCTTTCTCTATTTTCTTACATACATCTTATATGTGAAATAATTATCATAGTGAACTATCCCAGTTTAACAGTCACCCTTTTGTATTGATAGTACAGATATTGTTAATAATTGTATTTTTCTCTTCACAGTATGCAAAAAGAAACAAGCTAAGCCTGTTTCTTTTTTAATCTCATTCTTATTACGATATCTGCAATCACTGCTCCTACGAACATCACAAAACCAAGCAGCTGTGATACTGCAATCTGTGTACCTGGAATCAGTAACTGATCTGTACGAATTCCTTCTACGATGCATCTGCCGATTCCATAACCGCCTAAATAAATCAGACACATCTGTCCATCATACTTCTTATGCTTACGAAATACGAACATTGCAATCAAAAGGCACAGATTCCATACTCCCTCATACAGGAAAGTAGGATGAACCTGTATGAAATTCACGTCACCCATGGCAGCCATACCATCCAGATGCGTCTGCTTGATATCGCTGGCACGCACTGCATCTACAGGAAGTCTCATTGCAAACAAAGAATCTGTATAACCGCCAAATACTTCGCGGTTGAAGAAATTGCCCCAGCGTCCGATAATCTGTCCAAGAACCAGTCCGAACACAGCGCAGTCACCAATCTTAAATGGATTGATCTTCTTAATATGACTATATATGAACAGCGTCGCAAAGCCACCGATCACACCGCCATATATTGCCAGTCCGCCCTGTCTGAGATAGAAAATACTCAGCAGATTGTCTTTGTACTGGTTCCATGAAAAGGCAACATAATAGAGCCTGGCTCCTATAATTGCAAAAATAACTGCATAAATTGCAAAATCCCATATCACATCAGGATTCATATTCTCTTTCCTGGCAATGTGTGCTGCCAGAAGAATGCCTAACAGCATACCAATACCGATCACGACTCCGTAAAGTGCAATGGTAAAACCAAATATGGTGAAACTCTTGGGAACATTCTCAAGGTATATTCCCAGGTGTGGAAATGCAATGTCTTTTGCTCCCATTATATCCGGCATATCTGCATCTCCTTATACATTAAATCTGAATAAAATAACGTCTCCGTCCTTCACAACATAATCCTTGCCTTCCAGACCTACTACGCCTTTTTCTCTGGCTGCTGCAAGGGAACCATTCTCCAGAAGATCCTTGTAATTTACTACTTCTGCACGAATGAAACCACGTTCAAAGTCAGTATGGATCTTACCTGCTGCCTGAGGTGCCTTAGTACCTGCCTTGATTGTCCATGCACGGCACTCATCTTCACCTGCTGTCAGGAAGCTGATCAGTCCAAGTAAATGGTAGCTGGCTGTTACAAGCTTATCAAGACCGCTTGAAGTAACGCCCAGATCATCCAGATATTCCTTCTTCTCTGCTTCATCCAGTTCTGAAAGCTCCTGCTCTATCTGTGCACAGATAACAAATACTTCTGCACCTTCAGAAGCAGCCTTTTCACGAACTTTTGCCACATATGCATTAGAAGCGCCATCATCTGCCAGCTCATCCTCGGATACATTTGCAGCATAAATGGTAGGTTTTGCTGTCAACAGATTATAGGAAGCGAACCACTTCTGCATATCCTCATCATCAGGTACTTCAAAAGTACGTGCCATCTGATTACTCTCCAGATGTGCCTTGATGGATTCCAGTAATTCCAGCTCCTTGGCAAGTGTCTTGTCCATACGTGCCTGCTTGGCAACTTTGGCAATTCTACGCTCCAGAATCTCAAGATCGGAGAAAATCAGCTCCAGATTAATTGTCTCTATATCTCTGATTGGGTCAATATTACCGTCTACATGAATGATATTGCTGTCTTCAAAGCAACGAACAACATGTACGATTGCATCTACTTCACGAATATTGGCAAGGAACTGATTACCAAGTCCTTCACCTTTGGATGCGCCCTTTACCAGACCTGCGATGTCCACGAATTCAATAACAGCAGGTGTTACCTTCTTCGTATGATAAAGTTCACCTAATTTCACAATACGTTCATCTGGAACAGATACCACACCCACATTAGGGTCGATGGTTGCGAACGGATAATTGGCTGCCAGTGCACCAGCCTTTGTTAATGAGTTAAATAAAGTACTCTTTCCGACATTGGGTAATCCCACGATACCAAGCTGCATTTCTATATAATCCTCCTTAAAATCATTCGTAACTGTCAGCTATCATAATAGCATACTGAAGTATAAAAGTAAATTTTCTATTAGTACTTCTCCTGCATCTTCGCAAGAAAAGCTTCTGTCTTCTCTGTAATATTGCCCTTAAATACAGCAGAGCCTGCTACAATAACATCTGCTCCTGCTTCAAGGTTCATCGTCAGGTTGTCCAGATTCACGCCACCATCAATCTGTAATTTCAGGTTCAGCCCTTTGTCTGTGATTACCTGTCTGAGGGTTCGTATCTTCTGCGTACATTCATCAATATATTTCTGTCCGCCAAATCCCGGATGTACAGTCATGATCAGTGCCATGTCCATTTTATCCAGATATGGGTACAGCTTCTCTACAGGGGTCTCAGGATTGATAGCCAGTCCTGCCTGTGCTCCTGCTTCTCTGATTCTGCATAAAGTCTCAGCTACACAGTCACATGCCTCTTCATGAATCGTCACTCCATCAGCACCACATCTTATAAATTCTTCCACATAGCGTTCCGGTCTTGTCACCATCATATGTACATCCATGAACATCTTCGTCCTGGGTCTTACACTGCTGACTATAGGCATTCCGAAGGATATGGATGGTACGAAAATACCGTCCATAACGTCTACATGCAGATACTGCGCACCTGCTTTCTCGATTTCTTCTATCTGTTTTCCCAATTCACAGAAATCCGCAGATAAAATAGATGGTGCCAAAATATTCATTTTAATACTTCCTCTTTTCTTTTTCTTTCAATTCCTCATAGAAGGAAACGTAGTTATCATAACGCACCTGACTGATCTTGCCAAGCTCTAATGCATCCTTTACTCCGCACACCGGCTCATGGATATGGGCACATGTCAGGAATTTACAGGAGTCTTCATATGGTTCAAACTCAGGATAGTAACTTTTCAATTCTTCTTTCTCTATATCAAACAAAGATAGGGAACTGAATCCGGGTGTATCCATAATGTACGTATGATCTGAAATATCCAGCAGTTCCGAATGTCTCGTTGTATGTTTGCCACGCTCTATCTTCTCACTGATAGCGCCTGTCTCCATCGTCTTATTCTTCTGCAGACAGTTGATTATGGAAGATTTACCTACACCGCTTGGACCGGCTACTGCTGTCGTCTTGCCTTTGAGCAAAGCTGCAATCTCTTCTATTCCCTGTTTCTTTACAGCGCTGGCAAAAAGCACAGTGCAGCCGCTGTTCTCATATATGGAACGGATTCTTGCCCGCTCTTCCTTATCTGCAATATCACGTTTATTAAAACAGATAATGCAGTCCAGCCCCTGTCTGCGCATCATGAGCAGAAATCGATCCAGAAGATTATAATTTGGCTCCGGCTTCGTCATGGCAAAGATCACCAGTGCCTGATCTATATTGGCTACTGCCGGTCTGATCAGTTCATTGCGTCTTGGCAGAATCGACTGAATATTGCCTTTGGCATTTGCCTCATCCAGAATCTCAATTTCCACGTCATCTCCCACAAGGGGTTTCATATTATCCTTGCGGAAGATGCCCTTAGCCTTACATTCATAGATTCCCTTACCACTGACATGTACGTAATAGAATCCTGCTATACCCTTGATTATCTTACCCTGCATATCTTAATCCTTATTAAATGTGACATTCTGCTGTGTCTGCGCCAGTGCCTGATTAACCTGTGTAGTCTGGTTGCCATCTGAATCTGTCACAATCTCTTCCACACTCTTGAGATAAGAGATCGTTACGATTCCATATGCGGAAGAACTGGTGAAGCCGCTCAGATTAATAGATACCGGGAAAGAGGTAACATTCTGAGAATACCACAGCTGCTGGGAGCCATCGGCAGTAGTCAGAATCACTTCCGCATTACCTCCGATATAATCACTCGGCGCCTGTATACTCAAATTACAGCTATACGTAGCGGTCTCACTGCCAATGCTGACTTTCAGATCCACAATCGTTCCCTGTCCTACACTGGTTCCTGAGGAATAGCTCTGATAACAGATCTGTCCTTCTGGATATTCTGTACTATAGGAATCCTCTACATTGCCTACTACCAGACCGGACTCCTCCAGCATACTGACAGCAGCATCTTTACTCTTGCCAAGTACATCCGGCATACGGACTTCTACATCTTCATTACCCTTGCTTATCACAATTGTAACTTCTGAACCTAATGCAGCAATGGAATCTCCTTCCGGTGACTGGGATATAATGGTTCCCTTGGCATACTCTGTAGAATAGGCATCACTCTTGGTTACTGTGAATCCCTCTTTGGTAAGCTGTGCTGTACCCTCTGCCTCTGACAAGCCTACTGTCTGTGGTACATTAATACCGTTTGCTCCGGCACTGACTGTCAGCACAATGGTTGTATTCTTGATAATCTGATCTCCTGCAAGTACAGCCGTTCCATCTTCCAAAGCAGCAGAAATGACTACATTTTTATCATACTCAGTAGATTCAATATACTGCGTCTTGCTTCCAAGATTTACATCCTGTAATGCCTTTTTCACCTCATCTATATTAAGACCTGCAAATTCTGGCATAACGCTGCGTTCTGCACTTTCAGTCTGGGAATCCTGATTCTTCGTTCCTACTGCTGAGAAAATACCCACTGCCTGCCCTGCAAAATACAACAGAATACAGCCGATTACTACTGCTGCTATGATAGTCAGAATTGTAGTTACTTTCTCTGTAGTCGGGTTATAATCGTATTCTTCTTTGGTATCAAAGGAAATATCCTGTGTATACTCCGTATTTCTCACATTCTGGCGGTTCACACCTGTGTTCGTATACTCTGTATAGGTCTGTTTTTCTTTCTCTTTCTTCTTTACAGTTGCCTTACGTACTGGCTTCTGACCGGATTTCTTGCGTTTCTTCTTATCTTCATGTGCCTTGCCTGATGGCTGACTCTTGGAAGTACCTGTATTTCTGTTTCTGCCCTCAGTCTTCTTCACAGTACCGGTCTGCGCACCAGCCGGTCTTCTGCGTACGATCTCTCCTGCTTCTTCCGGTGTTGCATAGACTTCTCTTCCAGCCAGCGTATCCTGTCTGACAGTCTCTCTCTGTACAGGCACTTCACCCGTATTGGCTCTGCCTGTATTAGATGTTGTATTTCTATTACGGATATCTGTTACGATTCTGGTCTGTCCTGCTTCTCCGTTATCTATCTCTACAAAAGGTTCATCCGGTGTAATCAGAGAACGTTTCAGATCACGGATCATATCACCCATGTTCTGATATCTTCTGTCCGGGCTCTTCTGTGTACATTTTAATACGATTCGCTCTACACTGACAGGAATCTCAGGCACGAATTCCCTGGGTGAAGGCATCGGGTCCTGTATCTGCTTGATTGCAATTGCTACAGTAGTATCTCCGTTAAAAGGCACACGTCCGGTAAGCATCTCAAACAGAGTAATACCCAGAGAATAGATATCACTCTTCTCATCAGAGAAACCGCCTCTTGCCTGTTCCGGTGAGGTATAGTGTACAGAGCCCATTACATTTGATGTGATGGTATTGCTGGAAGCTGCCTTGGCAATGCCAAAATCTGTTACCTTAACCTTGCCCTCCTTGGAAATGATAATATTCTGCGGTTTAATATCTCTGTGAATGATATGGTTATTGTGAGCCGCTTCCATTCCCATAGCGACCTGAATCGCAATACTAATGGCTTCTTTTGTAGATAATCTGGACTTCTTCTCAATATATTTTTTAAGAGTGATTCCTTCCACCAGCTCCATTACGATATAATGAATGCCGTCCTCTTCTCCTACATCATATACATTTACAATGTTGGGATGCATCAGGCCTGCTGCTGCCTGTGCCTCTACACGGAACTTGGATACGAAATTCTTATTCTCTGCAAATTCCTGTTTTAACACTTTGACAGCCACATATCGATTGAGCTTAATGTCTTTTGCTTTATATACATCTGCCATTCCGCCAGTGCCGATCTTCTCCAGAATCTCGTAGCGGTCTGCTATCAGCATTCCTAACTTAATCATTCTTGCCCTCCAAACGGTTCTACCAGAACCACTGCGATATTATCACGTCCACCGTTCTCATTGGCAGCATCAATCAATGCCTTGGCTGCCTGCTCAAGTTCCTTATTCTCCTGAATGATCTGATATATCTCTTCGTCTCTGAGCATATTGGTCAGACCATCGGAACACAGCAGCAGCTTATCTCCCTTAGTCAGCTCGACTTCAAAAAAATCCGCTGCAACCTTCTCTTTTACGCCTACTGCTCTTGTAATAATATTCTTATCAGGATGGTTACGTGCCATCTCTCTGTCGATGCCGCCCAAAGTGACCATTTCCTCTACCAGAGAGTGATCCCTTGTAATCTGTGTCATGGCATCATTGACAAGATAGAGTCTGCTGTCACCAATGTTGGCAACAATCGCTTCATTGCCAATGCAGGTAGCCAATACCAGTGTCGTTCCCATTCCACTTAAATTGCTGTTCTCTCTGGAGCGCTGATATATGTATGCATTCGCAGCTGTAACAGCTTCGTTAATTGCATCCTGTACACCATGCTCCTCTCCAAGTTCTCTGATTACTTCTACGAACCTGTCTACGGTATGCATGGAAGCATAGTCTCCTGCCTTATGTCCTCCCATTCCATCCGCAACAATAAAAAGATTGGGCAGCGCACCGATTGGCTGTCCGGAGGTATAGATGTAATCTTCGTTCAGTTCTCTCTTTCTCCCTATATCAGTTATCGCATAAAACTTCAACGGGTTCTCCTCCAATCCCTTTTCTCTAATAAGAATAAGCCGATATTTTACAAGCTAACATAATACCACAGAAACGTTCAAAGGGCAAGTCTGCTAGTCCTGATGCATTTTTCTTCTGCGCAGCTGTCCACAGGCACCATCAATGTCTCTTCCCATCTCTCTGCGGACCGTCGCATTGATGTGTCTCTTCGTCAATTTATTCTGGAAATTAAGTACAGCACTGCGCTCTGATTCCACATAATCACGCTCTTTAATGGGATTGACAGGAATCAGGTTCACATGACAGTTAATATCCTGAATCAGATTGCTAAGGTTCTCTGCATCCTCATCTGTATCATTGACACCGCCTACCAGACTGTATTCAAAGGTCACGCGTCTGCCCGTCTTATCAAAATAATACCGGCAGGCGTCTATTACCTCATGAATGTCATATTTATTAGCAATAGGCATCAGCTCCTGACGTTTCTGTTGTGTGGAGCCATGAAGACTCAGCGCCAAAGTAATCTGTAGCCCTTCATCTGCCAGTCGTCGCATATTCTCCACAATACCGCAGGTAGATACCGTAATATTACGCTGGCTGATATTGAGTCCATTCTCATCTGACAACATTCTGATAAACTGTAACAGATTATCGTAATTATCCATGGGTTCACCTGTTCCCATAACGACCACATTGGATACTCTCTCACCGGTACTTCTTGAGATTGCATAAATCTGATCCAGCATCTCTCCAGGAAGAAGGGAACGCTCCAGTCCATCCAGTGTAGACGCACAGAATCTACATCCCATACGGCATCCTACCTGAGAGGAAATACAGACTGAATTGCCATGATGATACTGCATCCATACACTTTCCACCAGGTTCCCGTCTGCCAGCTCAAAGAGAAACTTCTTCGTGCCATCAATGGCTGAGGTCTGTACGGTTACTTCTTTCAGTGAAGTGTATGTATAGTTCTCCCTGCACTTGGCAATCAGGCTCTTTGGAATATTGGTCATTTCCTCATAGTCTCTTGCAAGCTTCACATGTATCCACTCATAGAGCTGTTTGGCGCGAAAAGGCTTCTCACCCAGTGCTGCCATTTCTTCCTTTAACTGTGATAAGGTCAATGATTTAATATCTTTCATTTATTCTCCATATCTTTCTATTTCTCAAATACACTGATAAAAAATCCATCTGTGTCCTGCATACCCGGTATAAGCTGTACAAATCCCTGCTGTGTTGTCTGGGATTGTACCAGTTCAGGCAAGGTCTCATTTAATGACACAGGTGTCATTTTCAGTGTGTCCTGTATCCATTTTACATGGGCTTCATTCTCGTCCTTGTTGACTGTACAGGTACTGAAAAGAAGCTTACCGCCCTTCTTCACATAGGAAGCTGCTACCTTGAGTATCTTCTCCTGTAATTCCACAATATCCTGTACTGCCTGTGGTGTCATCTTATATTTAATATCCCGTTTTCTGCCGATAACGCCCAGCCCGGAGCAGGGAATATCGGCGATCACTACGTCAGCCTGTCCAAGCCATCTCTCGTCCGGCTCCAGTGCATCCCATGCCACAGCTTTAGCTTTGTTCAAATGGCATCTGTCGAAATTCTCCTGCATCAACTCTACTTTATATTCTGAAATATCCCTTGCTTCCAGCACATAATCAATATCTGCGTGATTCAGAATATCGGCAGCAAGCATACTCTTACCACCTGGTGCTGCACAGATATCCAGTATCTTCAACGTACCCTGATTGCCCATCTTTGGCAATCCCAGTGCCTCTACTGCAAGCATGGAGCTGATATCCTGAATGACAAAGGCTCCTTCTTCAAATCCTGACAGCTGTGTCAGATCATCAGTTTTCTCAATGATATAAGCATAAGACAGATAAGGATGTTTCTTTAACGTACCACCCTGCTTCTCCAAATCTGCACGCAAGGCTTCTACTGCCTTTTCATCCTCTGTCCTCATTCTGATCGTAACAGGTCTCTCCTGCAAAAGCCCCTGTAACATTGCAGTCGTGGTCTCCTGACCGAACTGCCCAATCCACAGATCCACTATCCATTCTGGCATGGAATAAGTTACGGAAAGATATTTTCTGTAGTCTTTCTTCTCATCCGGGTAAGGAATCGCATCCTTATTTCTGGCAATGGTTCTCAATACGCCATTTACGAACCCTTTCAATGAGGCAAAGCCCTTTGCCTGTGCCAGCTTCACAGATTCATTGCAAGCTGCTGAGTCCGGTACAGAGTCCATATAGAGAATCTGATACACACCCATGCGCATGATATTGCGGATGACCGGTTTCATCTTGTTTACTTTTACTTTGGAATAGCAGTCAATACAATAATCCAGCTCTATCATTCTTTCCAGTGTACCCTCAAAAAGGCGTTTCATGAACGCCTTTTCCTGAGTTGAGAGATAATTGTACTTATTCTGTACATCTCTGATTACCTTATGACTGTATTCTCCGCCTTCTTTTTTCGTAACCGCCAGCAGCATCTCCAGAACCAGCTGACGGATATTCTTCTCCTGCTGCACTAATCATTTCTCCTTCTACCGCCGCCAAAAAGCATGATCAATCTTAATAACTGTAAGATAGAAGCTGCCGCTGCTGCCACATAAGTAAGCGCTGCTGCACGAAGTACCTTAGCACTCTGCTCTTTCTCATTGCTTGCCAGAATTCCATACTGTTCCAGACATACCAATGCTCTGCTGGATGCGTTGAACTCTACAGGTAATGTTACGACCTGAAACAGAACTGCCAGTGCAAATACCCAGATACCGATCTGTACCAGTACATAATTATATCCAAATAAAATACCTAACAAAATAATGGGAATACCTGCTTTGGAACCAAAGTTCGCTGCGGGAACAAGAAGTGTTCTCAAACGAAGAGGCAGATATTCTTCATGATGCTGAATCACATGTCCGCATTCATGAGCTGCTACGCCAAGAGCTGCTACAGAAGTAGAATCATACACACTGTCTGAGAGCTTCACAACTTTGGTTCTCGGATCATAATGATCTGTCAGCTCGCCTTTTACACGCGCTACACGCACATCATAATAGCCCTTATTCTTCAGGATCAGCTCTGCAACCTGTGCGCCTGTCATACCTGACATGCTTCTGACCTGGGCATACTTGCGAAATGTAGACTGTACTCTGGAAGACGCCCAGATTGACAAAAGCGCACCAATCAATACTAAAACATATGTGGGATCAAAATAATAATATCCATATGGCATAATCTATACCTCCTTTTACTGAGCCTGTCCGAACTTCATACCGGCTTTCCACTGATTACCAAGAAGGAATGTTCTGGTGTCCATTCTCTTCTTACCTTCTAATTGCAGTTCCTGAATCCTCAAAGCACCTTTGCCCGTTGCTACATCAAAAGAATCCTTCGCTACTGCTATGATCGTTCCGGGTGCTTCTGTAGTATCATTCTCTATTACATCACAATCCCAGATTTTCACGCTTTTTCCCTGAAAATAAGTATATGCACTCGGCCAGGAATTCAATCCTCTTACCAGTCTCTCTATCGTAACGGCATCCTTATTCCAGTCAATTCTGCCAAGAGACTTACCCATCATTTTCACATGACTTGCCTGACTTTCATCCTGTGGAACAGGTGTGATCTCACCAGCCTCCAGCCTTGGAAGTGTCTCTACGATCAACTCTGCTCCCGCCTTTGCCAGTTTATCAAATAATGTCTCAGCGGTTTCCTTAGGTGCAATGGGAACAACGACACGAGTCAACATATCTCCTGTATCAACGCCCTCATTCATCTGCATGATCGTTACGCCAGTCTCTTTCTCTCCATTGATGATTGCCCAGTTGATTGGGGCTGCTCCTCTGTATTTTGGCAAAAGAGAAGCATGAATATTCACGCAGCCATACTTTGGCATATCCAGAATCTCTTTAGATAAGATCTGTCCAAAAGCTGCTACTACGAAAACATCCGCCTGCAGCTGTCTTAATCTGTCTACCCATTCAGGTGTCTTGATCTTCTGGGGCTGCCATACAGTAAGATCATGCTTCAGCGCGCATTCCTTCACAGGTGGAAACTGCATCTGTCCGCTTCTTCCCTTGGGCTTATCCGGCTGTGTCACTACTGCTGCAATCTCATGTCCTGCTTCTATCAATGCCTCAAGAGCACCTACTGAAAAGTCAGGAGTTCCCATAAATACGATTCTCAAGATTATTCCTCCTCTGCTTCCAAATCGGCATTATCCATCAATTCGCCTTCTACCTTCTCCACATATAAATGTCCGTCAAGATGATCGATCTCATGGCAGAATGCTCTTGCCAGAAGTTCGTCTCCTTCTATTTCAAAAGTCTCCAGGTTCTCGTCCTGTGCAATTACTTTTACATGGTTAGGTCTTGTAACCACGCCTGTCTTGCCAGCTACACTAAGACAGCCTTCATTACCTGTCTGTTCTCCACTTGTCTCAACAATACGTGGGTTGATCAGAAGAATCGGGTCTTCTCCTGTTGTGTCAATGACTACAATACGTTTCAGGATTCCTACCTGTGGAGCTGCAAGTCCTACGCCACATGCATCATACATGGTTTCAAACATGTCATCAATTAACTCCTGTATTCTTGGAGTGATTTCCTTTACTTCCTTTGATACCTTATTTAATACCGGGTCACCTATCTGTCTGATTGTTCTAATTGCCATTTCTTCTTCTCACCTTTCTGTATTTAATATCCATTCATGGGATTAAAATCAAATTGCACAGTATCTGTGTTCCATTCCTTCTGGGCTATATATGTCTCCATGACATCCTTCGCCTCGACCAATACCTCATAGTCTCTGTGTTTTATATAGAAAATATTACGGTAAATATCCTGAATCTTACCTATCGCCGCACTGGCAGGACCGATTACCTGCACTCTCTTGCCTTCAAAATGCTTCTTAATCAGGTCTGCAAGCCCCATAGAATGTGACACGCCTGTCATTTCATCATCTGAAAGTATCAGAACCGCAAGCATGTTAGCCACCGGAGGATACATCATCAGATCACGGTATGCTATCTCTTCTTCATAAAAGCCTTCATAATCCTGTGCGGCTGCATGTACTACCGCATAATGATCCGGCTGGTAAGTCTGAATCACAACTTCTCCTGCAAGACTGCCTCTGCCTGCACGCCCCGCAGCCTGCGTCAATAACTGGAAAGTACGCTCAGATGCGCGATAATCACCTGTATGCAGCGACATATCTGCTGCCAGAATCCCTACCAGTGTTACCTTGGGGAAGTCATGTCCCTTTACGATCATCTGCGTTCCTACCAGAATATCCGCCTCTTCATTTGCAAAACGGGATAAAATATCCTCATAGCCGTCTTTTGTTTTCGTAGTGTCCGCATCCATTCGCAATACCCTCGCCTTGGGATACATTTTGTGCAGCAGTTCTTCAATCTGCTGGGTTCCTGCACGAAAGCCCAGGATGTATTTCGAGCCACACTGCGGGCATCTGGTGACCTGTAGTGTCTCATAACCGCAATAATGACATACCAGCTTGCCATTTCTATGTTCTGAAAGAGATACATCACAGTGCGGGCATTTCATTACATGACCGCAGGCTCTACAGCTTACAAATCCCGCATAGCCCCTGCGATTGAGAAACAGTATACTCTGCTGTCCCTTCGCCAGTCTGTCCTCCAGTAATTCCTGAAGTCTCCTGCTGAATATGGAACGGTTACCGCTTTTTAACTCTTCTCTCAGGTCTTCTACATAGACCTTTGGAAGTTCACCACCTGTCAGTCTGCTGTTCAGGGTGAACAGCGGTATCTCACCCTGTCTGGCTCTATAATAGGATTCCAGTGAAGGAGTGGCAGAACCCAGAAGCAGACTGGCATGTTTCATCCTGCACAGCTCCTGTGCTACCTCTCTTGCATGAAACCTGGGCATTGTCTCACTCTTGTAGCTGGACTCATGTTCCTCATCTATGATTACCAGCCCCAATCGTTCAAAAGGTGTAAATAGTGCGGAACGCGGTCCTATCATAATATCTATCTCACCCCTGGCAGCCCGTTCATACTGGTCCGAACGTTCTCCCGGAGACAATCTGGAATTCATTACAGACACCCTGTCTCCAAATCTCAGATAAAAGCGAAGCAGTGTCTGATATGTCAAAGCAATCTCCGGGATCAGAACAATTGCCTGTTTACCACTGGCAATCATCCTTTCAATCAATGCCATATATACTTCCGTCTTACCGCTTCCGGTAATGCCCCGAAGCAGATAAGTCTGGCTGATTCCCTGGCTGTAATCCTGTGAAATGGCATCCACAACTGCCTGCTGTTCTGCTGAAAGCTGCTTTGCTGCTCCGTCTTTTCCTGACAGGTCTGATTTTAAGACTGGCTTCCTGTATACATTTTCCTCAGTTACTTCTATCAGACCGGCATCAACCAGTGATCGTATGGTAGCCGCTGCAATGTTAAGCTTCCCTGTCACCAGCGTATAAGGAAGCTGTGAAGTCTGTGACAATTCTCTCATCAGCCTGCATTTTGCTGTCTGATGCTTTGCCTCAAAGATCACACTATGACGATATGCAGTCTCAGCGTCCACCTTGCAGTGGATAGTCTTCTTTACTACCTGTTTCGTTTTCTTTTTTACAGGGAGTACCGTCTTGAGCGCTGCGATCATAGTTGAGCCATAATGTTCCTTCAACCAGTATGCCAGTCTGATAGAGTCTGCCTGTGCACTGACACCACCCTCTACAATACTGTCCACAGCCTTCAGTCTGGAAACGTCATACTCTGCCTGGTCAGTCAATTCCATGACATATCCCCTGATCAGCTTATTCCCTCTGCCAAAAGGAATCATCACCGACATCCCCACTTCCAGTACATTCTGAAGCTGCGGTGGAATGAGATATTGAAAAGGACGATCTACCTTTTCATGGGATATATCTACAATAATATTAGCAAATCTGCCTGTCATTTCGTCCTCAGTTCTTCCATGACCTCCTGAATCAATACGCGTTCATCCATGGGATGTTTTACACCCTTGATCTCCTGATAATCTTCATGTCCCTTACCTGCCAGAATCACAATATCTCCCGGCTCTCCATGGGTAATTGCATACTTAATTGCTTCCTTACGGTCACAGATTTCAACATACTTACCGTCTGTCTTAGCCATACCGGTCTTAATGTCATCAATAATATCCTGTGGTTCCTCAAATCGTGGATTATCCGATGTAATAATCGTCAAGTCAGCCAGCTTGCCACTGACTTCACCCATCTCGTAACGGCGAAGCTTGGAACGGTTGCCACCGCAGCCAAACAGACACACAAGACGATGTGGATGATACTCGCGAAGTGTTGTCAACAGGCTCTCCAATGCCATGGCATTGTGTGCATAATCAATCATCAGGGTAAACTGATCTGACACCTTCACCATTTCGATTCTGCCCTTTACCTTCGCACTTGCCAAAGCCTTCTTGATATCCTCTGGATGTACGCCAAAATATCTACAGATAGCGATGGCGGTCAATGCATTGTATGCACTGAATTTACCGGGTAAATCTGTCAGGACTTCCATATTCAATAAACCTGATACCTTGAAATCAATTCCAAGATAGCCGGCTCCTGTCACAAGCTTGAGGTCAGAAGCTCTCAGATCTGCCTGCTCGCTGAAACCATAAGTCTCCAGCTGACAGGTGTGCCCCTGTGTTACAGTCTGCCAGTGAGGATCATCACAGTTCACGATACCTACACGGCACTGCTTGAACAACATTCCCTTGCATGCCATATATTCTTCAAAAGACGCATGTTCATTCGGTCCGATATGATCCGGCTCAATATTGGTAAAAATACCGTAATCAAAGATAAAGCCCTGTGTTCTGTGCATCATCAGTCCCTGTGAAGAAACTTCCATAACTACTGTATCACAGCCAGCTTCCTTCATTTCCTTAAAATATCTCTGTAATGTAAAAGATTCCGGTGTTGTATTATTAGCAGGAATGACTTTATCGCCAATAATTGCCTCAATCGTACCTACTAATCCTACCTTATGACCTGCATTCTCCAAAATAGATTTCACAAGATAAGTAGTTGTGGTCTTGCCCTTAGTTCCTGTTACTCCGATGATCTTCATATCATCTGCCGGATTGCCAAAATATGCAGCAGATATAAATGCCATGGCATAACGGGTATCTGCTACCTTGATCACAGTCACATCAGCATCTGCGGGCAGCTCTATATCTTTACTGACTACCAAAACCTTCGCCCCTGCTTCCACAGCTCCCGGTGCTGCATCATGCCCATCAAAATTAGCTCCCACAATACACAAGAAAAGGCAGCCTGCTGTGACTTTACGAGAGTCATTTACGACCTCTGTCACCTCAACATCCACACTGCCTCTGACACATTCGTATTCTAAATTCTTTAATAAATCCTTACATTTCATATGGATTACCTCATTTCCATACAGCATAATCACGCTGTTAACCTTATTTTTAAGAATACCATATACCCTGCTGATTTTCAAGTATTGCACTGATATGTCCGTATATGACAAAGAGCCAACAATTACGTTGGCTCTTCGTCATATATTTTCTTATGAGGGGGGAGATAGTGAGTGTTTCAACTATCTGAGATATACTATATAGAAAAAATGTGTCAAAACTGTGTCCAAAGGATAAAGAAAAGATAATTTTTATAAAGAAACTATAAACTGCTTTTCAGTTTCCTACATATAGTACTTCATTACCATCTGCAAAGATACATTTCCCCTGTATTCATTGATATCAGGATAATATGCTACAGACAGCACAATCTCACGTCCTCTTCCCTGATACAGCTTCTCAACCGCCTGGATTCCAAATTTCTGATCCAGATATTCATGGAATGCCTGAATATCGCCAAAATAAATCATTTCATATTCTCTGCCGTCTTCGTCCGCAACTGTGTATTTTCCCACATTCTGATTCTGTCCAAGCAGTCTGCCCTTTAAGAAAGTTACCTGTTTCTGAGCAAACAGGGGCTTGGGATTGCCATTTCCAAAAGGCTCCAGCTTCTCCAGTTCTTCTACAAATTCCAATGAGGCATATGACATCGGCATCGGCACATCTATGAGTACTTTTTCCTCGAAATCATCTTCTGTCAAATGGCTGTTCGCATTAAGCTGTCTGCGAAATTCTTCCACATTCTCTTCCGGCATGGAGACTCCCGCTGCCAGCTTATGTCCACCATACTTGGTAAAAAGCTGCTTGCACTTCGTCATTTCATCATACATATGAAATGCCTCAATAGAACGACCTGAGCCTTTTACCCCTTCTTCTGCTCTGGTGAGTACAAAGGATGGCTTATTATATTTCTCTCTGATACGTCCGGCAATGATTCCCGCAAGACTCTCATGAACATCAGGAAGATAGACCACAAGCACATCATCCTGACAAAGCTGCTTCTCCTCTATCTGTGCAATCGCCTCTTCCACGCCTTCCAGAGTCAATTCCTTACGGCTGTCGTTCATTGCTTTGAGATTCCCCGCAATACGGGCTGCTTCGGACTCATCCTGTGCTTCAAAAAGCGCCAGCGCATGATCTGCCGTGTCAAGACGTCCTGTCGCATTCAGGCAAGGTCCCAGAATAAATCCAATCGTATACGGTTTGATATGCTCCGCATCTGTTCCAGTCGCACGTATCAGTGCTTCCAACCCGATATTCCTCGTGTGTTTCATCAGATCCAGACCTTCACTGACTATGATACGGTTCTCATCCCGCAGCTCCATTACATCGCCAATCGTAGCAAAAGCCGCAAATTCCAGCAGTTCCAGTCCCATATCAGACTCCATCACCTGCTGCCAGGTCACCCCCTGCTGCTTCGCAGTCAACGCCAGTACCAGCTTATACGCCACTACTGCTCCACATATTTCTGGAAATGGGTAGTGACAATCCTGCTGTTTGGGATCTACTACCGCCGCCGCAGGAGGAATCAGATACTGTCTCTCTCCGTCCTGCTCTTCATAGGGGACTTCATGATGATCTGTCACCACGACGGTCATTCCCAGAGAATTTGCATATTCTATCTGAGAAAAAGCAGCAATTCCATTATCGCAGGTCAACACCGTATCTGCCCCTGCTTCATACGCTTCCTGAATCAGATGTTCATTCAGTCCGTAACCATCCTTCATGCGATGTGGAATGGCAGTATCTACTTTCGCCCCACAACTGCTCAATCCCTTATATAATATATATGTAGAACATACACCATCAATATCATAATCGCCAATAATGCGAATCTGCTTATTTTGAGCAATCTTTTCAAGCAGGATATCCACTGCCTTATCCATATCTTTTAACAAATTCGGTGCATACAGATCCTGTCTGGTTCCATGCAGGAATTTGTGAATATCTGCCGCTTCTATCACATCACGGTTACGAATAATACGAGCCATTACAGGGCTGATATGATATTGTTGGGCAATTGCATAAAAATCTGCTTTCTTCGCAGCTACCATCCACTTACTCATGTGTAAACTCCACGATGCACAGAGTCTCATGCTGTTCGTCAGTGAGCTGCACCTGCATCCTGTTCCCCTGTTCGTAGATAACAGGAATCAATGTGTCATGCAGATATGCCGGCTTCTTATACTCTGCTCTGACCTGTGTCACATGCCAGGATTCATCCAGATATTCCATCGCCATATTGACGTATTCTTCATTATTCACGTGATGATTGGAATCAATCTGGTTCTGTCTGATAAAGAACGGCTCTCTGGGAGTTCCTTCTCCTATTAGATCAATTCGTCTTGGCTCATATTCCATTTCCAGTTTAGGACCAATCTCATACCCTGCCAGAATCTCTTCTGACGGTCTTGCAGGTCTCATCTTCTCAATATCCACTAAGGTCCATATAGATGCTGCTTTCGCCAGTATCTCGCCGCTCTCTGTGGTCAATGTAAAATTACGATATCCTATAAATCCTTTAAATGCATAAGGTGTTGTAGATACAATTACCTTTTCTCCAAGTCTCGGTCTGCGTTCAATCACAACCTGCCATGAACCAAGCAGCCATGCCAAGTGCCTCTCCTGCAGATATTCCATATTGATGCTGCCATCCTCTGCCTCAAAGATCGCTGCATCCTGAAAAAAATTCAACAGCGCCGGGATTTTCAATTCCAAGTTCTCATCCGACTCGCTGTAACTTATCCTTGTATTGTATGAATACATGTTAAACCTGCCTTTCGATGTAATGTTCTTTTATTACAATTCTTCTGTTTTATATGTGACATATCCCTCATAATAATAGCTGGTATCAATACCCTTCATATAGATTTCCCGGCTATTAATTTCATCGGTCAATGCCTGCTTTAATACGTGCTTTATTTCAATATCTCTGATTGGGCTGCGCTCCATGGCAAGCAGATAATCTTCTTTGTCTACCTTGCTCCAATCAATGACTTGATAAAGTTCTTTCTTTAGAATCAGATCCAGCCAGATGCGCATACTGCGCCCATTCCCTTCTCTGAAAGGATGTGCAATATTCATTTCCACATACTTTTCTATAATTTCATCATATGAAGATTGCGGCATTTTATCTATGTTTTCAAGAGATACCTGCAAGTACATCAGCGGTGCAAAACGGAAATTTCCTTTTGCAATGTTTACAGTTCGCTTTTTGCCTGCAAAATCATATATTTCGCCAAACAAAAATTCATGAATCCTGGCAAGTGTTACATATGTTCCAGGCTGTAAAGAATCCAAAATACCAGATTCAAATAATTCCTTTGCCTTCGCCTTGCTGATTTTCTCTTCTTCACGCGCTAACTGGGCAGAATCAGTAATCCCCAACTTATTCTCAAGTGCCATGTAGTGTTTTCCTTTCTGGGTTCATTGTTGCCTTAAAGCAGATTACAATAGTAGTGTTTTAATACAATATCACCCTAATCAACCCCAATACCAGCAAATGCACCGGATATACCCAATAGAAGAAATATTTCAGTTTCATTCCTCTTTCTCCATTATACAGATATATTGGAAGAAATGCCATAGATGCGTTGAATTCTACAATACCCACTGCAACTGATCCGATAATAGCCCTCGGTGCTTTATCAAATCTACCCAGATAGTAGAATAATACAATACACAATACACCCAGATAATGATAATCTGTTTCAAGGAGCTGTGCTGCTCCTGCTCCTATGAGAACACACAGCCCAGATGAAATGATACTCATTCCCCTTCGTTCACAGGCACATATCGCATATAAGGTACACAGTCCTATCGCCAATGTAAAAAATACATTCTGTCCTTCCGGGTAGAACCAGGTTCCATGTATAGCCAGATCAAATGGGACCTCTGAAATCACTGCAAAAAGAAAGCATCTGCCGATATATTTCTTCACATCATGCGTGTGATAGAATCCCTCTACCAGTAAAAAACAGTAAATTGGAAATGCAATCCGTCCAATTCCACGCATAACCCTATATACATCAAACTGATAATCCGCCATATTTACATAGATTGCCACAGCAAAGTGATCCACTATCATAGATATTATAGCTATCCATTTCAAATCAGATGAGGTTAAACCATTCCATCGCATTTTCATAATTTTTATATCACTCCCTTCCCCTTGCTTAATCGACAATTTCGTCATTCGCTGTTCGGGATAATCATATTCCCCTCACTAACACTCATTATGACATATGTTTACATCCAAATCTCTCATCTTCCTTATAACAGAACAGGCTGTCCTCAATATCGGACAGCCTATTTTTCTTATGTATAACATATATTAAGTACCTATGAAACACTTTGCTGGTTACAGAATTGTGCAGATTTAGCAAATGCATAAGCAGACACTTGAAAAACGTTGGCACTTAGCGGTATGGAAGCAAAGCTTCCAATAGCGCTTTATGTGACCACTACGTTTTTCACGTAGCGAGAGCGGGTCTGCGTTGCATTGCTAATTCTGTACAATTCGTACCATTCAATATTCCTTATTTACTCTTCTTCTTTGTACCAATCTTAGTACGTAATACGTACCACAGTGCACCTGTGATGCATACAGATGAATAAGTACCGCATACGATACCAACCATCAGAGGTAATGCAAATTCACGAATAGATGATACACCTAATACAAACAGTGCAGCTACCATGAAGAAGGTTGTCAAAGAAGTAAAGATACTTCTTGATAATGTCTGGCTGATACTTCTGTTTACGAGTTCTTCCAGATCATCCTTCTTGGTCATAGTACCAAGGTTCTCTCTGATACGGTCAAAGATAACGATTGTTGCATTGATAGAGTAACCTACGATAGTCAGCATGCAGGCAATGAATGTGCTGCCCACTGATACTCTTGCTACTGCATAGAATGCAAGTACTACCAGTACATCATGAAGCAGTGCAGCTACAGAACTTGTTGCAAAACGAATATCCTTGAATCTGAACCAGATATATAACAGCATGCAGATTGCTGCAATTACTACAGCTACGATTGCATCACTTCTCATTTCAGAACTGATTGTTGAACTGATTGTTTCAGCTGTGATCAGATCAGAATTTACACCGAAGTTCTCTACTAATGCTTCTGTTAATGCCTGTCTCTCTTCTACGTCCAGTGTTCTGGTCTTGAAGATAACCTGATTGCCGCCTGCAACCTTCTGAACCTGTACATTTGCATCATTAGTGATCTTCTCGATTACAGGTACTACCTGAGAATCCAGAGTAGCCAGATCCATATCTTCATTAAATGTAACATTTGTAGATGTACCACCTACGAAATCAAGGCTGTAGTTCAGGGCTGTTCCTGATGTTCCCTTATTTACGCCCATGCATACAAATCCACCGATAATCATAACCAGAGAAATTGTAAAGAAAATCTTCTTCTTTGCCAGGAAGTTCACTGTCTTTCTGTCCTTGGCTTTTCCATAGAGCTTCTCATCCTTTAATCCGACTGCATAAAGTGCTTTCAGGATCATTCTTGTAATAACAAGTGCTGTAAACATGGAAAGAACAATACCAAGTGCCAGTGTCTGGGCAAATCCCTTAACTGTACCTGATCCTTTCAGTCCAAGAACCAGTGCAGCGATCAATGTTGTAACGTTACCATCTACGATAGCGGATAAAGCTTTCTTAAATCCTACATCAATAGCGGAACGTACTGTCTTGCCGGATGCGATTTCTTCTCTGATACGTGCGAAGATAATAACATTCGCATCAACTGCCATACCGATTGACAGGATAATACCTGCGATACCCGGTAATGTCAGTGTGATTTCAAACATATTTAAGCATAATACAACCAGAATCGTATAAATGATCAATGCGATAGAAGATGCAAGTCCAGGAATCAGATATACAGCGATCATGAAGATAATAACCAGTGCAAGTCCGATAGCACCTGCTTCAAGACTGGTCTTAACTGCCTCTGAACCAAGCTGTGCGCCTACAACGTTGGAACGTAATTCTTCCAGTTCCAGCTTCAGTCCACCGATACGGATCTGGCTTGCCAGCTTATCGGCTTCTTCGAAGCTGTCCATACCTGTGATCTGTGCCTGTCCATCTGTAATGGCAGCCTGTACACGAGGTACGCTGATGAAATCCTGATCGTAATAGATACCAATGCTTTCACCGGAAGCATATGCCTTGGTTGTAGCATCTGCAAATGCCTTGGTTCCTGCATCTGTAAAAGTAAGTGAAACTACGAACTGGCTGTTGCCAAGCTTATCCTGTGCAGAACCACCCTGCGCAGAAGAAACATCTGTACCACTCAGTACAATGCTTCCATCTTCCTGTAATTCAGCGATAGTCTTGTTTAATGTATAACCTGTTGCACCATTGCCTGTATATGTATAGTTGGCATTTCCTTCGCTGTCAGTCTGAGCGATGAAGTACAATGCACCTGGTCTTCCCAGATCTTCAAGGATTGCATCTGCATCAGATACACCGGGAATTTCGATGTTGATTCTGTCTGAACCTTCTCTGTATACCAATGCTTCTGTACTGTAAGTCTCTACTCTTTTCTGCAGCTTATATACAGTATCACTCATATCCTCATCAGAAGGATCTTCATCTCCTACTACCTGATAAGTAATGCTGACACCACCTGCCAGATCAAGTCCCTGCTTAATCTGTGATGCAGCACCGGCTTTCTCTGAACCGATACCGCAGATTGCAACATACCCCAGTGCAACTGTGACGAGCAATGTTACAACTAACGTAATTATGGCTTTGCTCTTTTTCATTATCTATAATCTCCTTTACTTAGTCGGTGTTGACCCCCGCCTTTAGTCCTCTTCTTCTGCTGCTAATGCTGCTTTAAGCATGATGGCACATTCCACACGCTTCTTCTGTAATTCACATCCCAGATCATAAGCATCATGAATATTTCCATGGAAATTATAAGAATTGGCTGCGCATCCTCCGCTGCAATAGAACTTTGCGAAGCAGTTCTTACATTTTTCTTTGGAATATACGTTACAGCATTTGAATTCATCGCGTATTTTGGTATTTGTAATACCTGTATCCACGTTACCCATCAGGAAATCCTCATTACCAACGAACTGATGGCATGGATAGAAATCTCCCCATGGAGTCACTGCCAGATACTCCGTTCCCGAACCGCATCCGGATAAACGTTTATATACGCATGGTCCACCTTGTAAATCTATCATAAAATGGAAGAAATTGAAATCTTTTCCTTCCTTATGACGTCTGAGCATCTCAGCTGCAAGCTTGTCATATTCTGCAAGGAGCTGTGGAATATCTTCTTCCTGTAAAGCGTATTCTTCTGTAGGAGGTGCTACTACCGGTTCTACAGAGATCTGCTTGAATCCCAGATCTGCAAGGTGACAGACATCCTCTGCAAAATCCAGATTATGACGTGTAAATGTTCCACGTACATAATAATTGGTCTGGTTACGGCTCTCTGCTACCTTCTGGAACTTGGGAACGATCATGTCATAGCTTCCCTGTCCTCCTCTGAAAGGACGCATCATATCATGAATGTCTTTTCTTCCGTCGATACTTAATACGATATTGCCCATTTCCTTATTGGCAAACTCAAGAATCTCATCGTTAAGCAGTACACCATTTGTAGTCAGTGTAAAACGGAACTTCTTATGATGTGGCTCTTCAAGGCTTCTTCCGTAAGCGACCAGGTCTTTTACTACCTGCCAGTTCATCAGTGGTTCTCCACCGAAGAAGTCTACTTCCAGATTCACTCTGTTACCTGAATTGGCTACCAGGAAATCCAGTGCCTTCTTACCTACTTCAAAACTCATCAGTGCTCTTCTGCCATGGTATTCACCTTCCTCTGCAAAACAGTACTTGCAGGCAAGATTACAATCATGTGCAATATGTAAGCACAGCGCCTTGACAACAGTCTCTCTATTTTTGAAAGCTTCAATGCTCTTCTCATAGATATCGTCTGTAAAGAGCATCTGGGCATCTTTTAATTCGTATATCTCTTCTAATGCTTCCTTAATCTGTGCCTGATCATACGGCATATTGGAAGCTGTCAGCTTATCATAAGCTGCATCACAGGTATCCTGCTCCATATGATTCTCTACCATAGAAGCAATTACGTCATAAACAACATCATCAACCACGTGAACGGCACCGCTGTTCACATCCAATACGATATTGAATCCGTTATTTTTATACTGATGTATCAATTCTTTCTTTCCTTTCCTACCAGGTATGCGTTTCCTATATCCCTTAGTTACGCACAATAAGCAGCGACTCATCATCGCTGCTTATTTCATCTGTTATTGCGATTCTTTATACTGGAACTTATTTAGTCTGTTCGCAGCTCTGATTACCTACTGTACAGGATGTCTTACATGCTGACTGACATGATGTCTGGCACTCGCCACATCCGCCCTTCTTCATGGATTCCTTGTAATCTCTAGTGTTTAAAGTCTTAATATGCTTCATAAATAAAGCCTCCTATCATTGTGTGTCTCAACGACCGAATTTATACTTAATGTAGTATAGCATATATTTTTCATATCGAAAAGTACTTTTCTCATATTTTTTTACTTACCCCAGCATCCCGCCCAGCATGCCACTGCCGAGACAGATAAGTAATGTTGTAATACTAGAATTGGACACAGGCGCAAAATCCGGCTCCATGGCAATCGACAATACACATATAATAAGGAAATATGCCACACCTGCCCCCATTCCCCACAGGAATCTTCTGCTTTTTGCTCCCTTGGCATAGAATAATCCCGCCAGGAGTGAGGAAATGACATAGATCGCAATAATGGCAATATCTATTACCTTTTCACTCAGATTACACTTATAGAGCAACCCTGCTGTAAGCAAAAGCAACAGTCCCGTTATCACATAAGCCCCCAGCAGACATTTCAGCAGTGCCAGTATTCTTTCATATTTCATAGTGTACCCCCTGATATTTTATAGTTTCTTTATTGTATTTACAATTCAATACTGATATAATTTATGCGTATACTGCATTTATTCAGAACTGTAATTCGGATATTTGCGTAAAAACTTATATTTTTTAACCATAAGGAGGTTATTATTTTGGATACCGCTGGTGTCATACAACTTTGTATTCTTGTAGTTCTACTCATGCTTTCTGCATTCTTTTCTTCTGCCGAAACAGCATTAACAACGCTGAGTCTCGTGAAGGTCCGTTCCATGGCAGAGGAGAATCCCACGAAAAAAGTCTTAACATTACAGAAGATTCTGGACAAAAAAAGTAAATTGATCAGTGCTATTCTGATTGGTAATAATATTGTAAATATCAGTGCATCTTCCCTGATGACTTCTCTTGTTATCCGTATCTGGGGCAATGCTGCTGTTGGTATCGCAACCGGTATTCTGACACTGCTGGTTCTGCTCTTTGGTGAAATCGTTCCAAAGACCTGGGCTATGTACAATAACGAGAATCTTGCCCTTGCTTATTCAGGTACGATTTATTTTCTGATGCAGGTACTGACTCCGGTTATTTTCATTATAGATAAGCTCTCGGGATTTTTTCTCAAGCTGTTACATATTGATTCATCCAAACGTGCCATGATGACTGAAACAGAATTGAAGACTTACGTGGATGTCAGTCATGAAGATGGAGTTATCGAACAGGAAGAGAAGAAGCTGATCTATAATGTGTTCGATTTCAGTGATTCTGTTGCCAAGGATATTATGATTCCACGAATTGATATGACTACCATTGATGTGGAAGCAAGCTATAACGAACTGCTGACTCTGTTCAAGGATTCCATGTACACCCGTATTCCTGTCTATGAAGATGACAGTGATAATATTATCGGTATCATTAACGTAAAGGATTTTCTTCTGGTATCTAATAAGCGTATGTTCAAGATACGTGATATCATGAGAGAAGCCTATTATACATATGAATATAAGAAAACCGCAGATCTTCTGTTGGAAATGCGAAATATCACAGCAAATGTTGCTCTTGTCCTGAATGAATATGGTGCAACAGTCGGTATGATCACTCTGGAAGACCTGCTGGAAGAGATCGTTGGAGAGATTCGTGATGAATATGATGAGGATGAGGATGAATTGATCCAACAGGTAGATGACCACACCTATCTGGTAGATGCCAGCATGAAATTATCTGATATCAACGATGCCATCGGTACTTCCTTTGATTCTGAGGATTTTGATTCTATTGGCGGTATTATCATCGGACTTCTGGACCGCTTCCCTTCTCAGGGTGAGACAGTTACTACAGAAGACGGCATTATCCTGACAGCTACAGAAGTTATCCAGAATCGTATTGAGAAAGTAACGATTCAGCTTCCCGAATCACAGAAGCAGGGTGATACAGCTTCATCTGAGCATTCTGAGTCTGAATCCAGTCAGGAAGCTTCTGAATCACAGTCAGTCGGTTAAACTTATTTTATATAAAAAAGACGACTTGTAGTATCAAGTCGTCTCAGACTGTAGACAAACTGGTTCTGAAGCTCATGCTTCGAACCAAGTTTGTCTTT
>CAVBMG010000024.1:0-37248 GCA_963596435.1 Agathobacter sp. | reverse complement strand
CTTTGAATCACGGTTTTGTGATATTTTGCGATACTTTACGAGGTTTTCTCTGTAACCGTCGAATGCCTTCAATCCCTTATAAATCAAGCATTCCCGCCACTTTCCAGTCCTTATTTTTCCTCAACGACTTGGAAGATGAAAAATTTTAAATAATAGCTCTCATCTGCTGCCCACAATATTGGATGATCAGGGCTTTGGGTTCTGAACTCTACCTGGCGCAGGCGCTTATGGGTTGCCTTTGCGGCTTCCTTGATGGTCTTAGCCAGTAATTCCTGTGTCATGAAATGCGAGCAGGAACAGGTTGCCAGATATCCTCCGTCTTTTACAAGCTTCATGCCCTTCATGTTGATCTCACGATAGCCCTTGATTGCATTCTTGGTTGCTTCCCTTGACTTTGTAAAAGCGGGAGGATCCAGAATCACTACATCATACTGCTCACCTGCGGCAGCCAGCTTGGGCAGTTCATCCAACACATTGGCACAACGAAAATGCACAGTATCTTCCAGATGATTGAGCTTGGCATTTCTGGTTGCCTGTTCTACTGCATATTCAGATATATCCAGTCCTGTCACATCTTTTGCTCCGGCGATTCCTGCATTGAGTGCAAAGGTTCCCATATGGGTGAAGCAGTCCAGTACCTTCTTGCCTTTGCAGATTCTCTGCATTGCCAGTCTGTTATATTTCTGGTCAAGGAAGAAACCTGTCTTTTGTCCATTCTCCACGTCTACCATGTAATGAACACCATTTTCCACGATCTCGATATTGGTGTCAAAAGGCTCTCCGATGAAGCCTTTTACCTTCCTCAGACCTTCCTTCTCACGTTCTTTGGCATCACTTCTCTCATATACGCCACGAATATGGATGCCGTCCTCTGCCATACACTCTTTTAACAGTCTGACAATTGTTTCCTTGAATCTGTCGATTCCAAGTGACAGGGATTCCACTACCAGTACATCCTCATATTTATCAATTACAATCCCTGGCAGGAAATCTGCTTCCCCAAATATTACGCGACAGGAAGAAGTATCTACCGTATCTTTACGATAATTCCAGGCTGTCTGCACTCTGTTTCTAAGAAAAGCCTCATCAATCTGCTGCTCTTTATTTCTGGTCATCATACGGACACGTATCTTGGAATTCTGGTTGATGAAGCCCCTGCCCATCATATATCCATCAAAATCATGTACGATTACGATATCGCCATTGGTAAACGTACCCATAATTGTATCTATTTCATTATCAAATACCCATAAGCCGCCTGCTTTTAAGCTTCTGCCTTCGCCTTTTTTCAATGTTACTATTGCTTCTGCCATTTTTTATCCTTACCTTACTTTCCATTACCTTTTATTGATTCTCGGTCATATGGATACAGTATACCATATTCTAAAATAATAAACTATAACAAATAGGAGAGCAAATTATGTTCTGCTCTCCTACTATCACTTTGTATCTATTGTTTTACTTCAAATGGGCTCGAATTATGCCCTGCTCCTCTAATTACCCCCTCATCCACACATAGTATAGCAATCACATCATGTTTATCACCATATAAATGTTCCGCTGGTTCTTCTATCCAATCTCCTTCGTCTAGTTTTATGTACATAGTGTTTTTATTAATTTGTCCAGACAGTTTATAACTTCCCGGCTGTACAAATCTACTGATTTCATCCGGCGTATAACTGTATGTCGCTTCTATTCTTCCTGTACTGTCAATATCCGTAATATTTAAAATTATACTTCCGGTTACATTTCCTACATTTGTATATGTCCCTGTCCATTCGCCTAATATATTTATCTCTTGCAATTTGTAAGTAATGTTCGTGGACTGTATACTCCATCCTGTAGAACTGTCATAATAACATGTTATGATAGGATTTAATATAAAAGTAACCTGTGGTTTATTCAATATACAGCTACAATTATAAGTCTGCATCATTCCCTTTTCACTAGATTGCTGACTATCAATTTTAAAATCTGTTATCTCCTCTTCCAATATACTTACTGTTTGATTGGGAGTCGATGAAAATGTAAATAATTGACCTTCATTTTTATTATCTACTAATTCCAGTTCCTGCTTTGCAATTTCTGCTATAAAATCATTAGCTGTATAGTCAGGTGCATAGTCAGCATTTATTGTAGTTGTAAATGTCTTGCTAATATCTATAGATGCTACTGTCCATGTATTAAAAAAAACATAAACTACTGTTAGTTGACCCTGTGCATCTTCAACTTTTGAAGATAATGTTAAGTCAAATGTTACCGTATCAGAACTATTTTCCAAATCAGCATTTTCATGATCTATAGATATATTTTTTACCATATCAGGTGTGATCACCCATTCTTCACCTTCAATTTCCACAACTTGATTGTACAAAAGATTCTCTATTTTTTCCTCACTCACACCCCTCAATGGTTTCTTCCCCCACTCATACTCCGGAGCTACATTAACCGAATCCAATATCCAGCCTTTTTTCTGTAAAGAATAATTCAAAGTAACCCTTTTCAAGTATTTGATATCCGCATCCTCTGTTGTAATATTGCATGTTACAATATCTAATTTCCCTTTTTTATCAGTTATTCTGTCAACAATTTCTATTTGATCTATTTTTTCTCCATCGGCTAATAATCCTGCATAGGTACTTTCTTCTAATTCTTCTTGCATTTTCTTTTCATCTGCGACTTTTGCACAACCAGTAAGTAGGCTGAAAATCAACATCATAAATATAATACTTTGTACTTTTCTTTTCATGATAATCACACTCCTATTCCCCATCTACTATTCATCAATTTTATAATATATAATATCCATTACTCCACCATCAAACTGCATATATTGTATATATACATGTTCTGTTAAAAATGGATCATTATATATATACGGATTGTCTCCTATAGTTCCTTCTGGATAAATTAAAAAATAGTTTTGAAGTGAATCGTCTATATATGTTACTTGACATAAATAAGAACCATCTTTTTGTTTCTTTACAGATACAGGTGCTGATGTTGGATACATATCTGGTAAAAAAGACAAACCTCCACCAGTAATAATTCCATTATCATGAAGGATCATATTATTTATATCCTCCCCACCACCGTACATATCTGCATAAGCACCACATGCTTTATATGTTCCCGCAAAATATGAAAAATCCCCCTCTACTAAGGCATCATATATTGGATCATTTGTCTGTATAGCATTTGTTTTCACCCTAAAGCTTGATAATATTGCAATTACCTCTTTTTCTTCTTCCTCTGTGAATTTTCCATCTGGTGCATCAGCAATAAAAGCATGCGGTGTTGGATAAATAAATGACAATTTTTCATAAAATCCCAAGTAACCATTCATAGTTACTTTTTTTGAAATATTATCAGGAACAACTGCATAATAAGTTGCACCATCTACCTCTACCCAATCTTCATCCACTCCTGCTTCCATTTCTTTAGTTACTTTGATTTTTGCAACCACATAATTGACATTTGAATAATTCTGATCTGTATAAGAAGGACTGAAGTCAGAATCTGCTACCTTGGTTACTTCAGCTTCTTGATAAGAATGTCCGTTAGCACCTATTGCACTTAAATCTGTAACACTGAAATCTTTGTAAGTAACATTTACTCCTCTGCCACTAGATATTACTACTGTCTCATTACACAAATCTGTATCCATTTCCTCATTTGAAACCGTCCAGTTACTTGGATAGTCAAAATAAAAAGTCGGGAAATTAACATTATTAGCAGTGGCATATTTCGTTTCATATGTTATATTGTCAATGGCTTCTTCTTTATATGTACATTCTTTTACTATTTGCGAAGTTCCATCTGGCATAATTTCTAAATGAAGTTGCAATTTAAATGGTGCATTTTCATCGTTTATAAGTTCCCATTCTGCCGAAACTCCTAATTCTCCCAGCAAAGTTTCTTCATCTTCACTACATATATTCATTGAAATAATCGGTGCATAAATAGCTTCATTCATACATACTTGAGCATTAGGGCGCACCACTGCCTCTACTGCTGCTTCCAACCCTATATCTTCCTGCACATTCATTACATCTATACATTGAAGAATAGACAATATTGCTTCATCTCTGATTGATGCATTTGCCTCACAGTCTACTTTAATTTCTTTAGGTTCAACCTCTGGATTGTTTACAATATGACGTAAGCCCGTTCCCTTCACATATTGCACTGATGTTTGAAATGGGACTTCAACCTCCAGAGAAATATTTCCTTCTACCGAAAGAACCAGGTATAAATTGATATCTATATTAATCAATCCCCCTGCCATTGGAAATGGTGCTGTCATTAATTTCACCTTTTTATCTTTTGAAAATAATTTAGCTTCCCCATTTATTGTAGAATGACTTTCCACTCCAACATCAGCATATTGCACTCCCGCTGTTGCGGAGTATTTTACCTGTGCAGTTACTGCCAGCTTATCCATATTAATGGTTGCTTTCCAGTCATTCCCTTCTTCTAATTCTATCTCAACAGGTAATTCGTATTCTTCTTCTGTTGCATTATTAATTATTGTCACCGATAGCTCATTGTCTTCTGTAGATAATGCCAATGTAAAACCCTCACTGGTATATTGAACTTTTTTATCAAGCATAGGCTTCGCCTGATAATTACTGTTTCTATTAACCAACGACAGTACCTGATATTGCATAGAATTTGAACTTTGATTTAAACCATAATAATTTATAATATCTTCAAAAGAAATGTTTGATGTATCTGAAATTGTCATAGTTTGTATTGTCTTTTCTAATGCCGCATTTTTCAGTGATATCATTCCATTCTTATCTATATGGGATACTTCACGTGCACATTTTAATCCGCTATTTCCCTGTTCCAAAATAACAACTGTTCCTGTTTCCATTTTTGATGTTATCTCATCAGATACTTTTATTTGAGAATAATCTTTATCACACTCCATAATATCTTCTATCGGTATCTGGATTACTTTATCCTGATACACTATGTCTGAATATTTTTTTGTTGATATTTCATTCCAATACAAATCTCCCAAATTACTTAGTATCTCTTCACAACGTTTTTCAGATACCCCTTTGTTTAACTCTTCATTTTTAATTAATCCATTGTCTATAGCTAAAGCAATACACTCTTTGTCTTTTATTTCTTCATTTGTTTCAAAATAAATCTGCAGTTTTTCAGCCCCCAAGGATCTGATTGCAGTAAGCGCAACAAATTCTCCTGACGCATATGCCTCCCCTTGAAATTTATCAGCTTCTTGCAACACTTCCCATTCCACTGCAGACTGAATGTATGAAAAATATGTATTATCTGGCTTTACATCTTTAAAATATGGGGTTTCTGTATGTGACTCTGTCATTCCTGCATATTCGCATAACCTTTCCAGCCATTCATAGCGAGTCACATCGTCCCCATTACCTTTAACAGTAATATCTTTTCCTATTTTCTGTTTATAAAAAATTAAACCAAACAATATACATAGGACTACTATAAGAATGCCTATTATCGTAAAAACTGTCTTTTTTTTCATTGTATAGATCTCCTAATATCTGCTATTCCAGTATCTCTTTTCTCTTTCTTTTTCGATACCTAACAATTGTTCCTGCGTTTCTCTTAGTTTTTTCCCCTCAGCTTGTGCTGCTTTTTGATTGTCTAATATTTTCTGTTCCATTGCCAATCTCTCCTGATGTTGTCTTTCCTGGTCTCTCCTCATAAGTACCGTTTCTCTATGTGTTGGTTCTAATGAATTCAAATAAATATTATCTGCCTCATTATATAAACTATAGTTAATAGTTGTATACTTATTATTTATATTATCTAATTTTTTGTATATTGTCTTAGTATAATTATTGTACTTATTTTCTTTATCCATTGTTATCAATTTATACACAACTGCTACAATTCCAGCACCTATGCATGTTATCAATGATAAGAAAAAAAGCAAAATCATTTTATTAAAATGCATACACATACACACAATAATAAGACATATTGCAAAAATAAGTTTACATATATTCTTTTTCTTATAATTATCCTCCCAAACACTATACTGTTCACTGTTTTTCACCTGTGCATCTTTTACTATTTCATTATATTCTCTTTGGTATTCTCTATATTTATCATACTCTACATCAAGTACATTCTCTATTCCCGGTATGCCACTATACTTTTTTATATTATCTATTGTTTGACCAAAAGTATATGCTATGTCATACCTTTTATAGTCTGCTTTTTCTATCCTTTTTCCTTTAAACATCTCTACTAAATTACTCATTTCCGTTACCCTCCTGCTCATAATCATCTACTTTTTATTCAACATACAAAGTCTATATTATTCAGTCATAGTTATCGCATATAATAATTTTTCTTTTAATTTTGTATATTGATTTATATTTTCTTTCTATTTCAGTTTAGCATATTGTGATTATCTCCACAATGTTTATTTTCACATTAGTTTCATATAATTTTTAAAAAGGGTAAGGAGTTGATAAATATAATTAGTTACAGTCCTTTATGGAAAACTATGGAGCAAAAGAAAATATCACAATATGCTTTACTAAAATCCGGGATTGATAATAAAACTTTAGACAGTTTAAAGAAAAACAAAAATATCACACTTCTAACAGTTGAAAAACTATGTACTATCATAGACTGTACACCAAACGATATTGTTGAATTTAAATAAAAAAGGAATCCAGAAACATTTTCATCATACAATGTTTCTGGATTCCTTTTATTTTTTTATATTTATTCCTTCTCATCCCAGTACAACTCTTCGCTTCCTATCGTTTTGGAAGTAAAAGGCGTACCATCCGCTGCCTTGTAGTGCTTCGTTGCTTTGATTACATAGCTGGCTCCTCGATACAGGATCGGGATATTGGCAAACACGATCAGAATATTGCCAAGATCTGAGAAAGCCCACAGATTACCAAGCTCCAGCCCTGCAAGACTGCACAGAATACCGAAAGTTACTGTGAAGATGCCCAGAATACGGATTCCCTGAGTCAGCTTCATAGAACGGCTGATACGGTTTGCTGCGATTTCAGAGAAGGTAATCATACCGATCAGACAGGTATAGGCAAACAGGCAGAAACAGAAGGATACAAGCACTGTCATGACATTGTTCATCGCTGTACCAGGTGTCAACTGTGCTACGGATGCATTGAACTTACCCAGTTTATCCAGAGCTTCCCATTGTGCTGCCTCATTTCCACTCCAGCAATGCGCCATGATTACGACAAATCCCGATAAAGTACAGATTACAATGGTATCCAGGAATACACCTACCGCAGAAATGATACCCTGCTCACAGGGGTCATCACATTCTGCTGCCGCTGCCGGCATGGTAATCGTACCCTGACCGGCTTCATTGGACATCAGACCTCTCTTTACGCCCTGTACCAATACTGTACCAAATGTACCGCCAAACACCGCCTTGGCTGTGAAAGCCCCGCCAAATACTGCCTTGAAGAAATAGGGCAGTTGATTCAGATTCAGCAATATCAGTACAAATACAGTCAGTATATATACCACCGCCATGACCGGTACCATTTTGTTGGTCATCTTCGTTACTTTCTTAATGCCGCCAAAAGCCAGAATTGCTGTTGCCACTACTACGATAGCCGCCACAATATAGGAAAAGGCACTGTCTACAGGAATCGTAGCACCGGTTATGGTTCCTGCTATTTCCCCAATAGAAGATACTACGTTGTAACCCTGTGCCGGCAGACAACACATGGCATATAGTATGTACAGTATGGATAACGCTACGCCTACCCATGCCTGATTTCCCAGTAACTTCTTACCATAAAAAGGCAGACCGCCTACAAATTCATCATTTTTCTTTTCCTTGAAAATCTGCGCCAGAACACTTTCCACATAGGCAATAGACATGCCAAAGAAAGCAGATACCCACATCCAGAATAATGCTCCCGGTCCGCCAACTGCGATTGCACCGGTCACACCGACAATATTACCGGGTCCTACTCTCATCGCCGTACTCAGAAAGAATGCTGCACCGGAAGAGATACCAACTGCTGCATGCTTACGCTGGGCAATCAGTTTCACGCCCTTCTTGAACTGTGTTACCTGTATGAATCCCAACCTAAATGTAAAGAAAATGCCACTGCCAAGCAGCAGAATAACTGCCAGAGAGAAATTTCCCAATATCGGTATATTCTGATACCATCCAAAATTCGTAGGAAAGTCCCACAAAAAATCTGATAAAGGACCAATGAATGTAAATACCTGATTAATTGCTTCAAATATCTGTTGCATAACAATACCCCTCCTCATGTATACTTGTTACTTCCAGTATAGTAAGAGGAGGGGTATTTGAGAATAGTTCTATATGAATATCACATTTTCTAATCAGTTAATCGCAGTATTTGCAAGGCTACTTACCGGCAAGCCCCATCTCGATCAGCTTGTTGGTCTCACTGAACTGCTGTTTCAGTCTCGTTCCGTCACTCATCAGATTATTGCCTGCTCCGAGAACTACAGTAATGACAGTTGTGTCATTTTTCTTGGCTGCACCAACCAGACATAAGCCGGAAGACTGGGCAGAACCGGTCTTTACACCAATCGCATAGGGATTATAATACTCCGATGCTTTCATCAGAGCATTGGTTGTCTCCAGACTTCTCTCCGGTGCCATATTGGTAGCTGGGATGACTACTGCCGGCATTGCTGCAATGGTCTGAAATACAGGATAGCGATATGCTTCCTTCGTAATCAGGAACAGACTGTATGCATTGGTATAATGATTCGGATCAGGATAACCACTGGTATTGACGAAATTCGTCTCCGTACATCCCAAAGCTGCCGCTCTTGCATTCATCATGACAATGAAATTATCTACACTTCCTGCTACAAGCTCTGCCAGCACATTACATGCATGACAATCTGAGGAAAGCATCACACATTCCAGCAGTTCCAGTACATTCATGACCTCTCCTGCCTTTAATCTTGGAGATACATGGCTGGCATCAGAAGGAATCCCTGTTAACGCTGTGGCAGATACCATAACAGGAGTATCCAGTGCGATCTTGCCCTGCGCAATGGCATCCATGACCAGCAATACTGTCATAATCTTTGTTGTACTGGCTGGAGCCAGTCTGTCATATGCATTCTGCGCATAGATCAACTGTCCCGTTGCTGCATCTCCTACCAGTGCTGCCTTGGCATCTATACTGGTCAGCTTATATGCATTCGTTCCCACAGCAGCTGACAGTGCCTTTCCATAGACATAGAAAATACCATCATTCACAACAACCTGGAAATATCCATTACTTGTCATCCCTGTTACCTGTAAAGGCACATCCCCCGGTAATACTGTTACCAGAGTCGCCGGATCAGGCTGTGCAAATACCTCTGCTCCACTTCCTGTATACAATACGGCTGAGGCAGGTGTCACGCTGTACTCTGCTGCCTGAACCGTTGCCGTATTTACTCCTATACATCCTATTGTCAGGGTCAGCGCCATCAGAACTGCCCCTGCTCTTTTCCATAATTTTTTCTTCATCGTGTTCATCCAAATAACTCCCCTATATATTTTTCAAAGCATTTTATGACACTTGTGTCATAAAGTTCCTGCAAGGCGTCCCTACAGGAACGATAGTACCATGCCTGTTTCTCTTTATCTGACTGATTGAATTTACTCCATATTCTGTCACCGATTCTGCGCCACTCCCGCAACATGGATTCTGCATTGGCAGTTTTATCTGACAGCACCAGCATCTTCACTTCTATGGAAGCCGTCCTGAGGTGTTCTATAGTCTCACGCTTACGAATTTCCCAGGTACTCTCGGCAGGTAGATTCTCACGCTTATTCTCCGTCTCTTCCCTCACATAATCTGCAATACGTGATCCGAAATGATGCATAATATCTTCATACGTGGTATCTGTATCTTCTATGGTATCGTGAAGAATTGCTGCCATCAGAACATCCTTATCGCTGGTCAGTTGCAGACAGTAATTCATCGTAGTGAGCAGATGCGTAATATAAGGTATCTGCGTTCCCTTACGTGTCTGCCCCTGATGTGCCCTGGCTGCGTAGGCATATGCCGGATAGAACTCGGTCATTCTCTGTGTCTTTGGGAAAAGAGGTACATATCCGTCTGCTATTGCCTGCTCCATTCTCTTATACATCACCCTGGGGCTTCTGGTTGGCTTCTCCAGTGATTCCAAACTCTGATAACGGCATACGGGATAGCCCTTCTCATCCGTTCCCACGAAACAGGGGCAGCCTCTTCCGCATACCTGCTGATCTTCTTTATAATTCAGGATTCCATGGGCAGCCCTGCAATAGAAGTTTCCCTCTTTATCACTGTATGCCACATGATCCTTTACCACCTCATGATCTGTATTTAAGAGTTCTCCAAGCTTTTCATAACATTTCTGGTTCATAATACAGTCATTCAACGCTCTGTGGGCTCCTTCTGTTCCAATACCGAAGTATTCACAGACATCCCCCAGCCGGTGATGTGACAGCTGTGGCAGACATTTACGTGCCATATAGAGTGTATCAACATAATCGTTGCGCAGCTGCACCCCGCATAATGTAAGGGCAGCATCGTATATGAAATTCGTATCAAAGGTATGGATATTGTGTCCCACCAGCTTATATCCCCTGATAAAATCCAGAAATGCCGGCATCTTCTGCTCCAGCGTAGGAGCATCCTTTACCATATCGTTGGTGATTCCATTTATTGCAGTCGCTGACCGCGGTATCTTTCTGTTCGGTCTGATCAGTGTATCAAAAGTGTCTATAATGTCCCCTCTGCTTACCTTTACCGCAGAGAGTTCAATAATCTCATCCGTTGCCGGACTTAACCCTGTCGTTTCTATATCAAACAACACATACTCTGGATAATACCCATCCAGTCTTCTGCCTTTTGTCCTGCTGTTCATTCACGACTCCTTATCTTTCTATTTCTTTGTAAACTCAACCAGCCATCCAGAAGTACTGCGTCCCTGTGAATTCTCATAAGTGCCATAGTTTTTCTTATAGGTAAAAGTAACACCCTGCTCATCTTCCATTGTCTGAACCAGATTGCTCAATACCTTTTCCATTTTTTTCTCATCATCGCCGATCACAGTATTCTTGTACATGGTGTTGAAGCTTCCTATATCATAACGGATTGCACGATTCAGTGTGACCTTTAAGCCTTCTTCATTTCTGATAGGTCCCCACAGGCTGTCATTGAGATACTGATTTCTGTAATTAGCCAGATAATCCTTCATAGTCATAGCCGCCACTGTAGTATCGTTAGCTGCTTTCTTATCATATTCTGTCTTGAGGGTCACTCCACTGTCCTGCAGGATACAGTAATCTACCATGGCATTTCCGATCAGAAAAGAATCCATATATTTAAGATATGTGTTGGCGTCCATATCCTGAACCTCTTCTCTGGTGAAGGCACGTAACTGCGCATTCTGGTAAAAGCCAAACGTACCCTTGGTCATTTTCTTAATATCCTCATCACTGTAAGTAATCTGTACTGTGCTGCCGTTTCCATCTGTTACCGTCTTTTTCTCCTCAAGTCCGTATCCCGGAACATAGTACGTTCCATCCAGGGATATCTGGAACCACCCATTAGATGTCACTCCTGTCACTGCCACCGGTATACCCGCCTTAATGGATGTGATAATTGTAGAACTTAAATCCGGGCTGGCATAGACCACTGTCTTGCTGTTACTGTACAGCACTGCATTAGAAGCCTTTACTGTATACTCCTGCGCTGCCATAACAGTAGGCATCGCCCCGGCTATCGGCTGTGTTCCCAGCAATACGGCTGCCATAACTCCTGCTGCAATTTTCTTCCCCTTATGACTCATTTTCAATCCCCTTGCCTTTCTATTTTTATTTACTTCTTTTGCTTACTTCCAGATGCCCACTCTGTCCTCAGGTGCTATATACATGCCATCTGTCTGTGCAATATCGTATACCTGGTAAAAGGCATCACAGGAGCCCAGTACTGCATTTACTCTGAGTTTATTCGGTGAATGTGTATCATTATTGAGCAGATACATCTGATATCCTGCTGTTTCTACGCTTGCCCAGATATAGGCGAACTGTCCAAAGGCAGCATCCAGCGCTTTATTGTTGTCTCCTATAATAGAAGTTACACAGGTCATTGCCCCCAGATCTGCTATATTCTCAGATAATGTCAGAGAACCATTTACAGGCACTCCCATAATTTCATATTTGCTGTAATAGTCAACGATAGACTGTGACAGTTCATTGTATTTCTGCGTTTCTTCCTGTGTCCACCATTCATTGTAGTTACCATATTCGTCATACTTGGAGCCATTTGCATCAAAGGCATGACTGATCTCATGGGCGATTACGAAACCAATAGCACCAATATTCACTGCATCCTCTGCATCTGGATTATAAAACGGTGATTGCAGAATCGCTGCCGGGAATACAATCTCATTATTGGCAGGATCATAATAGGCATTGATCGTCTGCGGCGTCATTCCCCACAGACTGCGATCTACTTCGTCTCCCACCTTTTGCAGACTGTCTTCTATAGATACCTGCATATTGACCAGCAGATTGGATAAAAGGCTTCCCCCCTCTGAAATGGGTGTTACCTGCATCATATCCATACTCTCAGGCCATTCATCCGGATAGCCAATCTTCACAGACATTGTCTCCAGCTTACGGATTGCCTTCTGCTTCGTAGCATCGCTCATCCATTCCTGACGGTTGATGATCTGCTCATATTCTGCAATGATTCTGTCAATAATCGCTTCTACATCCTGTTTACTCTGTTCTGAGAAATGCTCCTCTACATAGATTTTGCCAAAATCCCATGGAAGCATATCCTGGGTCAGGCTCATCCAGATGTATTCATCTCCTCTTGAAGCAGTTACTCCATGAAGCTGATTATCTATCTGTTCTTTCAGATTTGCATAGTTCTGTGTGGAATACTCTGCTACATCATTGAGCATGACAAAAGTCGAGAAATTCTTGAGCACTTCCAGATTCTCCTCTGTCAACAGAGAATTGATCTTCTGTGCCTGTTCCACATCTGAAACAATATATGTATCCACAGAATCAATACGCAGTGTCTCCAACATCTTATTTACATCAATATTCGTATACAACTGCTGTAACTCTTCCTTTGTGTATACATTATAGGTAACAGCAGGATCATAATACTGCTCTGTAGGCAAAGTAGACGCGCAGATATCCCGAAGCAGTGCTTCTATATCTTCACTGGTCTGTTCCGCCTCCTGACTGGACATGCCAAATTCCTCAAACATATCACTGACATAGTCAAAATACATATTCACATAGTCCTGTGAACTGTCACTTTCCAGATACTCCTTGCCAATCAGTGTATCTGCATACAGAAGATATACCGCATATTTGGAAGAATCCGCTTTATCCTGGTCTATGTAATAGCCGCCTACGATACTGCTGAATCCAAATTCGCCGCTAAGCTTCGCCAGAGCATCTACATATTCATCAATAGTAGCTGCATTACGGATCAGCTCCAGATGTGGCTGCAATGGTCCAAGTCCCACTTCATTGCGGTTATCCATATTGCTTACACATTCATACATATCCCTGATCTTCTGCTCAGAGCTTCCCTTGGGATAAGCTTCATTAGAAGAAGCAACTTCCCTGATAATATCTTCCATTTCCTCATTTGCAACTGCACTCAGCTCACCGAACCACGTCCACTGCGCATCTGTGTCGGATAACTGTATTTTATCCAGCAGATTGCTGTTCACATATTCATAATAATCATCCTGATATCTGACCTCTGTCTTATCTGTAGCCTCTTGTGATGTATTTTCTTTTGATGTATCTTTCTGCGTTTCTTCTGATATTTTATCCAATACTGTAGTTCGGATATCTGCACACCCTGCTGTCTGTAAAACCATGATCGCTGTCAATAATACACATACGATTTTCTTTACCATCTGTTTCCTACCTCTCTCTAAAACTCTACATTTCTATTGTATACTAAATAAAATCAAAGTACAATAATCGCTTCCATTTTCCATGATTAGTGCTATAATTCTGCTTAGATTGGAGGCTTTTACAAATGAAAACAATATGTATTCTACTTATTATTATATTGATTCTTTACCTGTATTCCATTAAGCCAAGACTGTTTCGCAGACCGGATTATTCGATTCTGAAAGGATATTACTATGCGCACCGTGGTCTGCACAATATGAACCTCTCACGTCCTGAACAGACAAAAGGCAATATCCCTGAGAATTCCTATACAGCCATTCAAAAAGCCGTAGAACAGGGATATGGCGTAGAATTTGATGTACACCTGACCAAGGACTGTATTCCTGTTGTCTTTCATGATGACAGTCTTGAACGTGTCTGCGGTGTAGCTGGTAATCTCAGAGACTATACATATGAAGAGTTACAGCAATTCTCACTGCTTGGAACCAACGAGAAGATTCCTGCCTTTACAGATATTCTCAACATGGTAAATGGACGTGTCCCTCTTATCATTGAATACAAAGTGGAAAATGGCAATACCAATCAGCTGTGCAGTATATGCAATGCTATCCTTGCAGACTACAATGGTCCTTATTGCATAGAATCCTTTCATCCTTTAGCAGTACGCTGGTATCGTACGCACAGACCTGATATCATCCGCGGACAGCTCTCAGAAGATTTTACCCATGAGAAACTGACCCTGCCAAGATTTCTACTTTCGCATTTAATTGGTAATTTCTATGGTGCACCGGATTTTGTCGCCTATAACTGTATGCATTATAATGAATTATCCAGAAGATTATGCGGCAGTCTGTATCATTGTTTAAAAGTAGCCTGGACGGTACGCTCCAGGGAACAGATGTCCAAAGTTTCGCCTTATTATGATTTGTATATTTTTGAAGATTTCTTTCCATTAAATGAACAATCATACTGATTTTATGTAAATTTACCAAAATAATTTTGACATTATTAACATATCCTATTATGTAAAGTTATGATATACTAACCGTGTTATATCGGAATATGGAAATTAACGATAAGCATTTCCTATATCCCTTCTGGGGAAGCCGAACACACAATGAAATTACTACTTTATATTATTACTTGAATAATTACTAGTTATACGGCTTTTTGCTTGCATGGTAATGACATCTTGGAACAGACAACATGGATTGACATCTTTAGTAGAGGCATCTTGGTTTAGGCATCTTGGTTTAGGCATCTTAGGAATTGACATCAGGAATGACATCATAGAAGGATTATGATAAAAGGAAATGCGACCTCAACGCCATAAGTATAACATAAAGCTCCTGCATTGCAGGAGTTTTTTTAATGCCTTTTTCATCTAAACAAACGTTTATTTGTGCATTAATGCATTTATTTGTAATTCTCTGATTTATTCTTAGACATTTTTCTATATTGTTTTATTTTTACCAAATTTTGCACAATATTTCTTGTATTTTATTTGTCAGCATTCACAATTTTGCAAATTATTAACATAATACTACATTTGCGGCTTGATTTTCTAAACAAAATTATGTATGATTGATAAGGTTACAATACATTCCCCATGTAAATGCAATTCATGTGTGCATTCCCCATACACGCATGAAACAGGTGATGCAATATAAAGGAGGTCCCCCTATGAGAAATATTGATTTTACAGATTTGAGCGAGAATTTTGACAGCGTATGTAATACTGTAAACGGCGAGAAAGAAGCAGTGACTCTTACATTAAAGAGCAATAGAAAAGTATATATTATGCCGGAAGAAGATTATGACAGTATACAGCGTTTTATCATACCGGCTGTATCTACCATAGATTTAGCTTCCCACTAGAATTTATACTGGAAATACAAAATCGGCAGAATCACCCATTCTGCCGATTTTTTTATTTATTATCTTAAATCTAAAATTTGAACTTTGCACCTGCTTCTGAAAGGCTTTCACTCTCTTCGTTCTCAGTACGGTAGCAGATTGCATACATCAGACATGACAGAATCGTTGCTGTCATTACATCCAGCATGGAATGCTGCTTGATCAATACTGTAGAGCAGATAATGCTGATACCCAGAAGCTCCATGGCAGCCTTGATCACTCTGTGCTTCTTTAGCAGCTTTGTTCTCCACGCTGCGATCATAATACCGATGGAATTATACACATGTATGCTTGGCACAACATTAGTAGAAGTATCTATTGCATAAAGCCTGCGCACCATATGAATAAAAATATTATCTCTATCGAATGTCTTAGGTCTCAGATTCAGTCCATTTGGAAATACTGCCGATATCACAATAAATATCGTCATTCCCGCAATCAGAAAAGCTACAAGCTTTCCTCCCTCTTCTTTATCCTTGATACACAGCCAGCAGACTGTAATTGCCACATATCCGAACCACATCAGATACGGTATAATAAAATACTCACAAAACGGTATATAAGCATCAATTCCAAAATGAATAATATGATAGGCAACTTTTCTATTTTCCAGATAGTAAAAAGCAACCAGATAAACCACTGCATAAAGTCCCATGACTGCCAGAGCCTTATACTGGCGGCACATCTGTCTGATCCAGTTCATCATCTTTGACATACCTGTTCTCTCCTCTCTTCCAAATGCACATTATATTCCCAGTTATTCAGAAAGTCAATTTAGGCTTTATTAACATTTGATAAATTTTTGTTATTTATTATTTAAAATTTTTCCATAAACTTATAATTGATACTTAAATTCTTTTATTGTAAAATAATGATGGTTATCAAGGAGTCTATTCTGACTACCAGATGCCGTTGCGTCTGTATATTTCATATCTATGCAGATTGTATTAAGAAAGGCACATGTATTATGAAATTTGATTTACATTGTCACACACAGGAAGGTTCTCTCGATGGCAAACTGCCGATTGCAGAGTATATCCGCCTGCTTCAGGAGAAAGGCTATGACGGTATGTTAGTTACCGATCATAATTCTTATAAAGGATATCGTGCATATAGAGACAAATTAAAAGAAAAACTGCACAATTTCGTTGTTTTAAAAGGCATAGAATACGATACCATAGATGCAGGACACATTCTGGTCATTATGCCGGAACAGGTGAAACTGAAATTACTGGAATGCCGTGGTCTTCCTGTCAGAATTTTACAGGATATTGTTCACAGACATGGAGGCATTCTTGGCCCCGCCCATCCCTGCGGCGAACGTCATTTGAGCTTTACACAGACCAAGGCATACAAAAGACATCCTGAGATTATGAAGAAATTCGATTTTGTAGAGGGCTTTAACTCCTGCGAATCAGATGAATCCAATGCCAAGGCAATGGAACTGGCTAAAAGCTACGATCTGCCTACCTTTGGCGGCAGCGATTCCCATCACGCAGACTGCGTAGGTACTGCCTATACAGAGATTCCACAGACAATTGCCCACGAATCAGATCTGATCGCCTGCGTAAAATCCAAGCTTCCTCTTACCACAGGCGGCTATAAATACAAGGGTACTGTAAAGCAGAAGATTGGTATCTTCAATCACGTACTGGTAGAGTCTTTCTGGTTCTATAATCACTTTGCAAGCCTGGCAAGGCATCATCGTCGTAAGCTTGCCCTGAAAACAATTTCACATTGAACAAATAACGGGAAGGTATAACAGCCTTCCCGTCTTTTTTCTCTCTATTTATATTATAATTCATGTTCCTTTATGAGTTTACCTGTATGCATGCTCATCAACTCTTCCCGGTAAGCATCATCTGTTATGACTCTTTCAAGCGTATCCATATCGCCCTCTTCCAATAAGGTCTTTAATAATTCATTGTATCTTTTGATGATCTGTCTCTCCAAATGTTCCATTTCATTAAATTCCTGACTCATATTTTATCTCCCTTCCTTTATTATGGGTTACAGCGTTTACAGGGTTCATAGCCACTGGCTATGATAGCATCCCTGGATTCTGTGCTGACCTGTTTATTCTTCTCTGCCATATCACTTACGCTGGCACAGTCTGCACGATGAAATTTATGTGTACTTGTATTCAGTATATACTCCTGTGCTTCTGCAGTTGTCTTTTCATATTGATCTTGTTCTGAATTCTGTGACTTGGATGAACCTGTAGGCTCTCCAGACTTCCAGGTTTCACTTGGTGATGCATTCCACGTAATCGTGCTGCCATCCGAACTGGCAATCAGACTACCCTGTTCATCTGTACGAAATACCTTGATTCCCATACTTCTGAACCGGTTCAGCACCTCTGCATGTGGATGCCCGTAGCTGTTATCCTCTCCGCAGCTGATTACCGCATATTGCGGACATACTGCCTGCATAAAGGCATCTGAAGAAGAGGTTCTGCTTCCATGATGCCCTGCCTGATAGACATTGGCAGAAACATCCTGACCACTCTGTAAGATATCCCGCTCTTCGTCCTCCTGCGCATCCCCTGTAAAAAGAAAACGTGTATCTCCATAGGTAAGCATTACTGCTATGGATGCGTTATTGGCATCTTCCGTCATCTGCACTGGTCCAAGTACCGTGAATTCGGCGTCTCCCAGCAAATACGAGCTTCCTGCAACAGGTGTGATTGCCTGATATCCCTTATAAGTAAGTGCAGCTTCTACGTCACGATAACAGGCTGTATCTTTGGTCTGTCCATTCATCATCACCTGTCCACAGCTGAATTTGGAAAGGATGACGTCTGCACCTCCAATATGATCTGCATCTGGATGTGTTAAAATCACATAATCAAGGCTGCTTACACCCTGCTTCTGCAAATATAGCTGTAACTTCGTACCACCATCCTGCGGTCCGGCATCAATAAGCATGGCATGTTCACCTAATGTAATAAGTGTTGCATCTCCCTGACCAACATCAATATAATGAACCGACAGCATCTGTCCGGCAGAAGCCTGGGCTGTATCAGAATGTTCATTTCTTACCATTCCCAGAGCCACCAGCATTGCCAGAAGTACTCCTGCAAGACCATAGTGCAGTCTTTTTGTTTTTCTGTGATTCTTCATGTTTTTATACTCCCACCTTAATATACTCCAGGAGTCTTCTAAAAAAGGAGGATTGTAATCATCCTCCAAACGCTCCCTGAAATTCCATTTCAAATTCCTGCTTCATTGCCTCAAAATCCATAACTGACATACTGATACATGCAAGATTCGTCAATCCGTACTTCTTTGGTGTCTGTGTCATTTCCGTACTGCCGCAGGCTTCACAATGTTGTCCCTGAAAACTTAAATTTCCGCACTTTGCACAATAATTCATATACTTCTTAGCGATTTTTGTCATCTTCGTGACTCCCATATTCAATTCCCCCTTATACATATAGAAACCCTAATACCAATAGTGCTTTTGTCCTATTAAAATCATACATAACATCCCCATATTATGTCTTTTCTGTTTTATAGAACAAATGTTTCGATTGGGATATTTACAAAAATATTTTATCATATATAGTAGAAGGTTTCTACTAACTTTTTTACAAAATACGCGAAAGGTGTTTTTCATGAATATACACTCATTGCTGGACAAAGCAACTCATTCTCTTGCCGGGATTGGAATTTTCTTTGTTTTTATTTACTCCTGTCTCTGCATTGCAGTCAACGTTGCATCTCCTGATACGTATCATGTAACAAGCCTGTTGGACAACTGGGTAGACGAAAACGGAGATCCTTTTTCGTTAGACTCTTTTCATACAGACAGTATCTTAGATCCGCAGACGCTGATCGTTACCAGTGAACGTTTTGCCGGATTTATTTTATCTGTATTTTTACAGTTCATTGCTCTGGTGCTGATTTGTTTATACGCTTATGTACACAAAAAATTCCATATAGAAAAGGATTTACTGTACTTAGGAGAGGCAGCTTTCTTTTCCGCCCAGTGGGCAAGTGCAGAATCCCTTGTATGGCAGTTATTCTTCGGATATTCTGAAGTTTTTCATCTGTTAGGATATCTGTCACTGATTGTTGTTCCTATTCCTTTTGGATTACTGGGAAGTTACCGGTTTAAGAAAGGTAAGATGAAGACCTTCTCCAAAATATTCAGCCTGGTGGCAAGTATTAATCTGTTGATTACAACTCCCCTTCATATGCTGGGTATCGTGGAATTTCATTACACCATGAAATCCACTCACATTTTGATTGTCATTATGCTGCCAATTATTGCATGTCTGCTTTTAAGCTATACCAATGCAGATCATGTCAAAGGTCATAGAACGCTGTCCTATCCGGCAATTATAGTTCTTACCATATCTGTCTTAACGGCTTTGAGCAAATATTACTTTGGAACACACGGCGATTATACCTTGTACATCCGTATTGCGATTCTCTGCTTCCTGTTCTGCCTGATCCTGTATCAGCTCAATCAGGTTGCCGATCTGTTCGCCAAGGGCTTAAAGTCAGATATGATTCATACAATGGCTCTGACAGATTATCTGACAGGATTATACAACCGTACAGCTTTTGCTGAACACAAGAAGCTGTTCTATAATGCTATGATAGAGCAGCAGATTCCAATTGGAATTATCCAGTTCGATGTCAACAATCTCAAGTCCATGAATGACAATTTCGGTCATGAGAGAGGCGATGAACTGATTAAACTTACAGCTGATGGATTAAGAAACAGCTTCCAGCGTTTTGGCAGATGCTACCGCATGGGCGGCGATGAATTTCTTGTAGTTCTGACAGGAAATGATCCCGAAGCAGACGACAAAATGTACCACAACAAACGTATACTTAAACACTTGTTATAAAGAAAAAGGAAACGGTTTCAGAATTATCCAGAACCGTTTCCTTTTTCTTAACTGTCCAAAAAAGAAGATATATTACGCAGGCATTTAATCAGAACTTTCGTCTCGTCTTCATCCAGATTCTTTACGACCGCCTGTATCATATGCTTATGAAAATCTCTGTGATGAAAGAAGGCTTTCCTTCCCTTCTCTGTCAGGCTGACCAGTACCACCCTTTTATCTATCAGACTTCTCTCTCTCTTGATATAGCCCTTTTCTTCCAGACTGTTCATGTTGGTAGTAAGGGTTCCCACAGTAACAGACAGTCTCTTTGCGATTGCTGACATTTTCTGTGGTTCTTCTATACCGATTGCCTCAATAATATGCATATCATTATTGGTGATATCCTTAAATTCCTCTGTTATGACTGCCTTGGCTTCTCTGTCCATCACATTGTTGAACAGATTCACCAGTAATTCATTTAAAGTCCTGCTCGTATTATTCTTCTCCATGAATGTAATCTCCATTCTTTAACCCCAGATTAGGACACACGCTCCATACGTAAGACCTGCTCCAAAACCTGACATGGCAATTCTCATGCCCGGTGTAAGTCGTCCGCTTCTGTTCAGTTCATCCAGTAAAACCGGTACTGTCGCAGAAGACATATTTCCTACTCTGTCTACATTAACTGCAAACTTGTCTATATCCACTTTCAGACGCTTTGCAACTGCTTCTATGATTCTAATATTAGCTTGATGTAATATATACATATCTATATCATCTGCTGTCCATTGTATCTGTTTCAAAGCAGTCTGTATACATGCAGGAACCTGTCTGGTCGCAAATCTGTAGACCTCCTGTCCATTCATACGGATATAAGCATCAAAAGGAGAATCCGGTGTCACATAGGGATTCACTACCTGTCTGTCATGACAGCTGAGTACCATTCCTTTGGTTCCATCAGCTCCCTGTGTAAAACTGATCAATCCTCTATTCTCTTCTTCACAGGTTTCAACATATGCCGCCCCTGCGCCATCACCAAACAGCACACAGGTAGAGCGGTCTGTCCAGTCCACCATTTTGGACAGCACTTCCGCACCTGCTATCAATGCATTCTTATAAATTCCACTATGAATATAGGCATATGCTGTATGAAGTGCAAACAGGAAGCCGGAACATGCCGCATTCAGGTCAAAGGCTACTGCCTGTGATGCTCCCAGTTCACTCTGAACCTGACAGGCACAGTTAGGGAGCAGATATTCTGCTGAACAGGTTGCTACAATGATCAGGTCTACTTCCTGCGGTTTCCTGCCCGCCATCTCCAGTGCACGTTCACAGGCACGGGACGCAAGCTGCGCTACACCATCTCCTTCGGAAATTCTTCTTTCACCAATGCCCGTTCTCTCACGAATCCATTCATCCGATGTCTCTACCAACTGTGCCAGATCATCATTGGTTACTTTTCTATCAGGCAAGGCACTTCCCGTACCGATTATTCTCACTGTTCTCATGCAAATTCCTCCATAATATCAGCTACACGTTCTATCTGATGGCTGCGGTATGCATTACTGCCGCAAAAGATCAGACCTTCGTTCAGTCTGCCTTCTACTGCATTGATCAAAGCTTCCGTAATGCAATAAGGAACTGTCGCCGGATTGCAGGTTGTAATACACTGTCTGCATCCCCGCATAAAGCGCTCTCCCTGTCTTACTTTATCCAGAAATACATTGTGGATTGCTCTGCCTGGCATTCCTACAGGACTTTTGACTATTACAATGTCTTCCTTCTTTGCCTGAATATACGCCTGCTTATATGCCATACTGGCATCACATTCTTCTGTTGTCACAAAGCGGGTAGCCATCTGTACCCCATCAGCACCCAGATCTGCATAATGCTCCCAGTCCTGTCTGGTGTATACACCACCACCTACTACACAGGGAATCTGCATTTCTTTCGTTTTTGATAATATGGATTTTATTTCTTCATCATATGACGCCGGCGTATAGCTGTCAAGCTCCTCGGGTGTAAAACCAAGATGTCCCCCCGCCTGTGGTCCTTCTACCACCACCATATCCGGTGTTGTATCATACTTCTTTTTCCAGTATTTCATGATGACATCCAGTGCTTTTCTGGTAGATACAATAGGAACCAGCTTCGTTGCTCTTCTGATTCCTGATGCTGCCAGCACCTCTTCAGCTTTATGGACAATCTCAGGAAGATTCATAGGAAGCCCTGCACCGGATACGATGCAGTCTACTCCTGCTTCTACTGCGGCTTTCACATAATCCTCATAGCGTCTGGTCACTACCATGATATTTACTCCGATAATACCGCCTTTTGCCAGCTTTCTTGCTTTCTCCACTTCCGTTTTGATTGCTTTGAGATTGCATTCTATCGGATGCTTCATAAAATCTCTGTCCCGAAAGCCAATCTGCGCTGTGGAAATAATTCCAATGCCTCCTGCTGCTGCAACAGCGCCGGCAAGTCCGGACAAACTGACTCCTACTCCCATTCCTCCCTGTACAACAGGAATCCGGGCGCACAGCTCGCCGATCTGTAATTTTCTGCTATTCATTTCAAACACCATGTCTACTATTTCTAGAACTTACGAAATCTCTGATACCTTTCTTCTGCAATCTGTTCTCCGCTCATGCCATCATATTTTCTAAGGAAATCCTTGATATGTTCCTTCATATAACCTGCAATCGCTTCTGTCGTTTTACGGTCTGCTCCGCCGAATTCAGGAATAATCTCTTCAATTACTCCCAGACGCTTGAGATCCTGAGCGGTAATGTTCATGACCTCGCTGGCTTCCCTGGCACGGTTCGCATCCTTCCACAGAATAGAAGCAAAGCCCTCCGGTGAAAGAATGGAATACGTTGCATTCTCCATCATCCAGACTTCATTTCCTACCGCAGTTGCCAGAGCGCCGCCGCTTCCGCCTTCTCCTATCATCAGACACAATACCGGTACTTTAAGAGAAGACATTTCCATCAGGTTTCTTGCAATCGCTTCCCCCTGTCCTCTCTCTTCTGCTTCGATTCCACAGAAAGCACCGGATGTATTAACAAAACTGATAACAGGTCTGTTGAATTTCTCTGCCTGTTTCATAAGACGTAATGCCTTACGATATCCTTCCGGCATAGGCATACCGAAATTACGCTCCTGACATTCCTTGAAATCCTTGCCTTTTTCATCTGCGATAATCGTCACCGGCTGTCCATCCAGAAAAGCCAGACCACCAATCATTGCCTTATCATCCCTGAATGCCCTGTCTCCATGGGATTCCACGAAAAAGTCAAAAATATGGGAAATATAATCACTTGCGGAAGGACGCTCCACCTGTCGTACGGCTTTGACCTTCTCCCAGGCAGATCTTGGTGTGGCAAACCAGCTCTGTTCCCTTAAAGTCTCGCTCAGTTCAAAGTGGAATTCCTCATTGGGGCGATAATCTGCATAAGTCTTCTTTCCCTTGCACTGGTGTGTCTTAATCAGGAAATAAATGGTCTTTTTCAGATTCTCCCGCTTGACGATACCATCTATAATACCGTGCTCTACAAGGAATTCTGATGTCTGGAAGCCCTCAGGAAGCTCCTGCCCGATGGTCTGCTTGATGACTCGTGGACCTGCAAATCCTACCAGTGCCCCCGGTTCTGCCATAATTACATCTCCAAGCATTGCAAAGCTGGCTGTTACACCGCCGGTTGTCGGATCAGTCAGAATTGAACAATACAGCAGCCCGGCATCACCATGCTTTCTGATTGCTGCAGAGGTCTTCTCCATCTGCATCAGGGATACGATTCCTTCCTGCATTCTGGCTCCACCTGAACAGCAGAAGATAAATACCGGGAGGTTCAGTGCTGTCGCTCTCTCAATGGCACGTGTGATCTTCTCCCCAACTACATGGCCCATACTAGCCATCATGAATCGGGAATCACATATACCCAGCACGATATCCTCTCCGAATACTTTACATCTGCCTACCGTAACTGCTTCTTTTAATCCGGTCTTCTCTCTGGCTGCGGCAAGCTTATCCTCATATCCTTCGTAATCCAGAGGATTACTTACTTCCATATCTTCAAACCAGGGTTCAAAAGTCTTAGGATCAGCTACCATGCGGATTCTGTTGTTGGTTTTTACCCTGAAATATCCACCACATTCGTAGCAGATATACTTCTTCTTTACAACTCTGTCACGCTCTACCATCCTGCCACACTTAGGGCATTTGATGAGATTCATATCCGGTTCTTTGGCAGGTTCTGCCTCAACCGGTTCCTCTTTCCTGTCTTCCTTCAGCTTAGCTTCCAGCTTGTTATACAGATTCACCGGAAATATTCTGCCTGTCTTTGTAATCAGCTTACCTTCCATGACAAACCTCCTAATCTCCTATAGCAAAGGTCAATTCCGCCTTGGCAGCTACTTTCCCGTCCACTGTTGCTACCGCTTCTCCAACGCCAATTGGACCTTTTACCTTTATGATCTTAGTCTCCAGCATCAGTACATCACCCGGATGCACCTTCTGCTTGAAACGGCATTTATCAATGCCTACAAAATATGCTGTTTTGCCCTTCCATTCAGGCTGTCCCAGAATTGCAACCGCTCCCACCTGGGCAAGTGCCTCAATGATAAGCACTCCAGGCATTACAGGATTCCCCGGAAAATGTCCGGCAAAATACGGTTCATTAAAGCTGACGCATTTCTTGCCCAATGCACGCTCTCCCGGTTCCAATTCTTCTATTGTATCAATCAGCATGAAAGGATGTCTGTGTGGAATGATCTCCATGATTTCCTTTGCTGTATAAACTGACATCTGTGTCACCTTACCCTTCTGCGTATTTCTTTACCAGAATACTTGCATTATGTCCGCCAAAGCCCAGAGAGTTGCTTAACGCATACTCGAAGTCTTCCTGATAGCTCTCCTTGCAGTAATTCAGATCCAGTTCTTCTTCTGATTCCTGTAAGCCTACTGTTCTGTGGATATATCCCTCCTGAAGCTCTTTGACGCAGGTCACGAACTCAATGGCTCCTGCTGCTCCAAGCAAATGTCCTATCATGGATTTTGTTGAATTGATCTTAATATCCCTGGCATGCTCACCAAATGCCAGCTTGATTGCTCTTGTCTCAAAGAGATCATTATGATGGGTACTGGTTCCATGGGCATTGATATACGTAATATCCTCCGGGCTTATACCTGCATCTGCCACTGCATTGGTCATGGCTCTTGCTGCACCAGCACCGTCTTCTGCCGGTGAAGTGATATGAAAAGCATCAGAAGAACATCCATAGCCAACTACTTCCGCATAGATTCTGGCGCCCCTCTGCTTTGCATGCTCCAGCTCCTCCAGAACTACAATGGCAGAACCTTCACCCATAACGAATCCACTTCTGTCCTTGTCAAAAGGAATGGAACATCTGGCAGGATCTTCACTGGAAGAAAGTGCTGTTAATGCAGAAAATCCCGCAATTCCAATCGGAGTAATCGAACTTTCTGTACCTCCGGCTATCATGACATCAGCATCTCCATATTGAATGGTACGATAAGCTTCGCCGATAGAGTTGGTTCCTGTTGCACAGGCTGTCACTACATTAATGCTCTTACCCTTCAGATTGTATGCAATACTTACATTGCCTGCTGCCATATTGGATATCATCAATGGTACCAGCAGAGGTGCTACTCTGGAAGGACCTTTCTCCAATAACCTGCTATGCTCTCTCTCCATAGCCTGTAAGCTTCCAATGCCGCTTCCCACAGCGCAGCCTACTCTGTAAGGATCTTCCTTCTCCATATCAAGTCCCGCATCCTGTATTGCTTCTCCTGCTGCTGCAACTGCGAACTGACAGAACTGCTCCATTCTGCGGGCTGCTTTCTTATCCATATACTCTGCTGCATCAAAATCCTTCACCTGTGCAGCAAGCTTACATTTATAATCTGTCGTATCAAAATATGTGATCCTGTCAAAACCGATTTTACCTGCCTTCACGCTCTCCCAGAAAGCATCTACGCTATTACCTGTCGGTGTGATAGCGCCCATTCCCGTTACTACTACTCTCTTCATATTCCTTACCATGCCTTTCTTCTTCCAGCCCTATCTATTGCATCGCCATACCGCCATTTACTCCAATGACCTGTCCTGTAATATAGTCAGAACCGCTGCCTGCCAGAAACAGTACAAGATCTGCAACATTCTGTGCAGTTCCCGCTTTTCCCATAGGGATCATCTGCAACAGACTCTTTGCTGCATCCTCTGACAAAGCCTGTGTCATCTCCGTCTCAATATATCCCGGTGCTACTGCATTGACGCAGATACCTCTGCTTGCAAATTCTCTTGCAACACTTTTGGTCAAGCCTATGACACCAGCTTTACTGGCTGAATAATTTGCCTGTCCGGCATTTCCTGTAATTCCTACTACAGAAGCGATATTGATGATCTTACCGCTTCTTTGCTTCAGGAAATTACGTGAAAGGCTGCGAATCATATGAAAAGCACCTTTCAAATTGGTATTCAGGACATCTTCAAATTCCTGATCTGTCATTCTCATAATGAGATTGTCTCTGGTAATACCGGCATTGTTCACCAGAATGTCTACCTTACCATGTTTTGCAATGATGTCCTTTACCATGGTATTGCTGGCATCTGCATCTGCTACATTGCATTGTATTGCTTCTGCACTGCCGCCATTCTCGGCAATCTCTGCCACGACCTGCTCTGCACTCTGTTTTGAGCCATTATAATTTACAATAACATGGGCATGATTCTGTGCCAGTGTCAGAGCTATCTGTCTGCCGATTCCTCTGCCTGCTCCTGTAACCAACGCAATTTTACCTGTCAGCATCCTAATTCCTCCAATACCTTCTCCATGTCTGCCAGTTTATCTACATTCATGACCTTAACATCCTTATTGATCTTACGCATAAAGCCTGTCAAAGTCTTACCGGGTCCGATCTCTATGAATGTATCTGTGCCATCAGCAATCATCTTTTCTACACTCTGCTGCCAGCGCACACTGTGAGAGACCTGTTTCTCCAGCAACTCTTTTATAGAATCTTTCTGTGTCACATAGGATGCCTCTACATTACATACATAGGGAATCTGAGGCTTATGAATCTCTACCTTGCTTAACGCCTCACCCAGCTTCTTACCTGCATCTGCAAGCAGTGCAGAATGGAATGGTCCACTGACTTTAAGGGGAATACATCTTTTGGCTCCTGCTTCCTGTAAAGCTGTGGCTGCCTTTTCTACCGCCTGAGCTTCTCCGGTAATGACAATCTGCCCAGGACAATTATAATTGGCAATAGATACGATTCCATCTATGCCCTGTAAAACACTCTCAATAACTCCCGCATCCAGTCCCAGTACTGCTGTCATGGCACCGCCTTCAGGATATGCCTCCTGCATATAAATACCTCTTAATCTGATCAGACGAAACAGGCTGTCCAGATCCATTACATCAGCTGCTGCCAACGCACCATATTCTCCCAGACTTAGTCCTGCACACACATCTGCATGTATGCCTTCTGCTTCTAATACCTTTAGTATAGCCACCTCTGTAGCAAGCATGGCTATCTGTGTATATTCTGTTATGTTCAGCCTGTCATTCTCTGTAAAGCACAATGCCTCAATATCAAGTCCTGTTGCCTCTTTCGCTTTACGATATACTTCTCTGGCTTCTTCATAGGTATCATAGAAATCTTTGCCCATTCCTACGTACTGCGCACCCTGTCCAGGGAAGATAAATGCTATTTTACTCATCTCTATACTTCTCCCATTTATTGCTGACCGGACATAAGCCTGTCAGCCTGCTCCATTATCTCGCTGATAATTTCCCTGCAGGATTCCTCTTTCTTAATCAGTCCTGCTATCTGACCTGCCATAACGGTTCCGTTTACTACATCTCCGTCAACAACTGCCTTTCTAAGAGAACCCAGGGTGAGCTTCTCCAGTTCCATGAAGTCTGCTCCCTCTTTCTCCAGTCTCAGGTATTCCTTTGTCATTTTGTTGCGGATGGAACGAACCGGATGTCCTGTAGACATTCCTGTTACAGCAGAATCTATGTCTTTTGCCTTAATCAGCTGTTCTTTATAATTGGCATGCACAATGGATTCCTTCGCTGCTACGAAACGTGTTCCCATCTGCACACCCTCTGCTCCCAGCATGAAAGCTGCTGCCATACCTCTTCCATCTGCAATACCGCCTGCGGCAATGACAGGAATCTGCACCGCATCTACTACCTGCGGCACCAGTGCAAAAGTGGTGATGGAACCAATATGTCCACCACTTTCCATGCCCTCTGCAACCACTGCATCTGCTCCTGCACGTTCCATCAGTCTTGCCATGGCTACGCTTGCCACTACAGGAATCACCTTAACTCCTGCTTCTTTCCATGCCGCCATATACTTGGAAGGATTGCCGGCGCCTGTAGTAACTACCTTGACACCTTCCTCAATAACGATTTGCGCCACATCATCGGCATTTGGATTCAACAGCATGATATTTACACCAAAAGGCTTATCTGTCAGTTCCTTACACTTACGTACTTCTTCCCGTACTACCTCTGCCGGTGCAGAAGCAGCTCCGATCAGTCCCAGACCTCCGGCATTGGACACTGCCGCTGCCAGATTATGCTCTGCGACCCATGCCATTCCACCCTGAATGATCGGTGTCTCTGTTCCCAGAATCTGTGTCAGTCTCGTTTTCATATCTGCCTCTTATGCTTCTACGCCTTTTGCTTTCATATATTCAATTACAGAACCTACTGTTGTGATCTTCTCCAGATCTTCTGATGGAATCTCTACACCATACTCATCTTCAAAAGCCATTACAAGCTCAAACAGATCCAGAGAATCAGCCTGTAAGTCTTCCTTGAATCTGGATTCCTCTGTAATTTCCACACCATCTAAATTTAACTGCTCCTCAATAATTTCCTTTACTCTTTCAAACATCGTAATTTTCTTCCTTTCCTATCATATTCATATCATCACATGTAGTTTTAAAAACTAAATACTTTGGTTTTCAAATATTTTGATTCTCAAAGTATTTACTTGCTACAGAATACCCCCTAAATGATAAAATGTCAACCACTTTTTCATTTAGACATAAAAAAACATCTCTTATACCTTTCGATATAAAAGATGTTTCCTGAAGCAAATTCCCCAATTTGCTCCCCTTTTTACACGGATTGTAGCAATCCTTCCCCTTTCACACATGGTGAATTTATGTCATTCTGCATAATCCCCCTATAGACAGCTCACCTGTCCTGATTTATGCAGATAGACTACTTGTTGATTCTTGGTTTTTTCACAAAATTCCCTGTCATGCCATAATAGGGTTTTCTGCTAAAAGCCTCTTTCGCCTCCGGTGTAATTCCATTAGCTTCTAATTCCTGCTGTGTGACTTTCTTGTATTCGGATATTTCTCTTTCAATGTAATCATTAACTACCTGCTCTGCACCCTTTCCATCCATGAAATCCATGCCGCGTCCCCCTTATAATGATATCTCAAATACACTGCCTTTATTTAATTTATTGTTCTGTCATTTCGAATAATATGTATTATTTTCCGACACATTATAGTTATAGCATGAATGTTTTCGTTTAGCAAGTACTATTTCGTAAATATTATGTATATTTTGCGTATTTTTCAGAATATTTATGTACAACAAAGGGCGCACCCTAAGGTACGCCCTGTATGTCTATACAATTATTGAATTGTCATATCGCTCCAGGAATCAGAAGGAACTAAAGATACATAGGTCTTACCTGTGTTCATCTCAATCTGTTCACCTGTTTTCTTATCAAGATAAATAGTAGGATCTGACTCACCAGCCTTGATCCAGGTTACTTCTACTGCTTTACCATTAGTAATATAGTATGCGTCACGTCCTGAGTCAATTGCATTGTAGATCAGATAGCCATTGTCATCCAGCTGTGAGAATGTACAATTCTGAAGAATTACATTCTTAAATGTCAATACTGCATTATCATGAGCAGGATCAACATGTGCACTGCCATATTCATAGTAATCATATGTACCGGTCTCTGCATTATACTTCAGAGTAGAACCATTATGAGAGAATGGAAGCTTGATCTCAGTTGCATCAATTGCTCCATCACCTGGTGTTACCTCGCTGTTTGAGAATACATAGTGAGGTCCCTGATAATATTCATTGTATTCTGTGCTGTATTTGGAGTTACTGAAATTCTTGTCCAGGTCTCCTGTACAGATATACTCTGTAAATTCTCTGGATTTACCATTGTTTACACGTGAGAAAGTTCCGCTGAAGTTCGCAGAATAACTCTTGGCCAGCCAGTCATTGATGTAGAAAGGACCACCGTCATGACATAATACAGCGTTCCATTCTGCTGCCAGCATGATATTGGTAGGTCTTGTACTTCTGATGCTGCCAAACTGTGTGATCTTGCCCCAGTCCTTTACGATTGCCATAAGACGGGTAATTCTGCCATTTGCAGTACTGTTCATGATCTCATATACAACATCTGCCTCTGTCAGTCCATAATGAGGAAGTGCTGTCTTCTCATTATCTACCATAACTGCAATAGGTCTCTGATCTTTAAGAGATTCATCTATCCATTCATTTGTAATTTCACTGCGGTACATGCCTTCTCTGTTCTCTTCTTCTGTCTGTACCTCAGTTGTTGTCTCTTCTTCCTGTGCCTCCTGTGTCTGTGCGGCTGACGTATCATCCTTGCCCGTCAGTTGTCCGAAATCCACCACTTCCTCTGAAGTTGAAGCCTCTTCCTTCTTGCTTCCGCAAGCAGTAAATGATAATGCTGCTGCAGACATTACTGCAAGTATCCATAATTTCCTTCTTTTCATTCGCATCCCCTATGCCACACCTGTGTCTGTGCGGCTCCCTTTCTTTATGCCTGATCGTTAGCTCAGCTCCTGCTGACATAATGACCGTACAGACAGCTTCGAATCCTATGCTCATGCACGTTACCTTTACAGTAAACTCCGCCAGGCACCCTCACGGCACATATGAAATCCTCCTTAGTGCTGCTACATTCCTGTCCTGACACGGTTCGAAGGCACATATTGCGTAAGACCCAAACTTCATCGCCACTTATAAAGGGCTGCTACATAAACGCAGACCCTCCACCATCTATCACCCCTACTATAGCGGATTGTAGGTACAAGGCACCGCTAACGCCCCGGCTGCACGGTCACTTTATTTTACCTTTTTTGTATACCAAAGTCAAGCATTACGACTTTTCTAATATATGGATAACCCACTTTCTGTTACTTTATTATGCAAATACGTCAATCAGCCGATCCAGTGCCTGCTGCAGAGTCTTTCTCGGGCATGCAATATTGATTCTCTGGAAGCCCTCTCCGCACTTGCCAAACACTGCACCGCTGTCAAGCCATAAGCCCGCCTGATTCAGTATCTTCTCATCCAGCTCCTTATCTGTCAGACCATAGTCCCTGAAGTCCAGCCATACCAGATAAGTGCCTTCAAGCTTTGTGATTTTTACCCTGGGTAAATGCTCCTGTAAATACGCTCTTGTAAATTCTGCATTGGCTTTGATATAAGCCAGCACGCCTTCCAGCCATTCATCGCCATGTCGATACGCTGCTTCACATGCCACAAGTCCCGGCAGTCCTACCTGACTGTATCCTGCGGCTGCCACCTGTCTGCGAAATGCTGTTGCTTTCTCAGGATTGGATATGAATATATTGGATATCTGCAACCCTGCAATATTGAAAGTCTTGCTGGGTGAAGTACAGATCATACTGATATCCCTGTATGCTTCTTTGACTTCTGAGAAGACTGTATGTTTTCTCTCAAATACAAAATCTGCATGTATCTCATCACTGACTACGAATACGCCATGCTTCAAGCAGATGTCCCCCAGTCTCTCCAGCTCTTCTTTGGTCCAGACTCTGCCTACAGGATTATGAGGATTGCATAATATAAAGAGCTTCACGTTCTCTTCTATGATCTTCTTCTCAAAATCTTCATAGTCAATCGTATAGGTACCATCCTCGCCAAGTACCAGCGTATTGTTCACAAGTCTTCTGTGATTATCTTCCACTACTTCCTTGAAAGGATAATACACAGGCGGCTGTATTAATACGGCGTCATTCTCCTGTGTATATGCCTTAACTGCCATGGCAAGGGCAAAAACGATTCCCGGAGTCTTGGTCATCCAGCTCTCTTTCACATGCCAGTTGTAATGTTTCTCCAGCCAGTTCTGCACAGCCTCAAAATAATGTTCCTCTGACTCGCTGTAACCGAATACCCCATGCTTTACCATATCTTCCAGTGCATCCGTAATATAGGAAGATGTCTGGAAATCCATGTCTGCAACCCACAATGGAAGCACATTCTCCGGCTTGCCTCTTCTCACTGCAAAATCATATTTTAAACTTCTTGTCCCTTTTCGATCTATTACTGTATCAAAATCCAAATGTCTCTCACTCATATTGCTCTTCCTTTTAATGTATATTTTTCCTACCTGTTATATAGGCTTTATATTTTAACTGTATACTCTTACTGTTCTCTTGTCAATTACTATTTTCAGCAGATACTTCTGCTTCCTTCTCCTGCTGCATTTTCGCCAGCTTCTCCTGTTTATTGCGCGCCCGCAGTTCTACGAAGAACTCTTTAAGCATTCTGCTGCATTCCTCATCCAGTACGCCCTGTATCACCTCAACCTGATGGTTGAACTGCGGCATATCCAGAATATTCAGTATAGAACCTGCGCAACCAGCCTTGGGATTCATGCTCGCCATGACTACTTTAGGGATTCTTGCCTGTACAATCGCCCCTGCACACATCTGACAAGGCTCCAATGTAACATACAGCGTACAGTCTTCCAGTCTCCAGTCTCCAATGACTTTACTTGCACGGTTAATTGCTGTGATCTCTGCATGCGCCAGTGTATTTTTATCTGTATTTCTTCTGTTGTACCCTCTTCCAATTATCTTACCTTCATGAACAATGACGCATCCTATGGGCACTTCTCCCAGCTTGTAGGCTTTTCTTGCCTGCTTCATGGCTTCTTTCATATATTTCTCATCTTCCGTCACAGGTATCCGTACCATATCTATCATCAATCTCCATTTCTAAACCAGCTTTAAGTTTCTTTGCAAACGCAGAAGGTATGTGTATAATGATTAGTATACTGTAAACTAACGAATGTGAAAAGAGGAAGAATACCATGTTAATACTTGGTCTGAATAAAACTACACTTCTGGACTATCCAGAGCATGTCGCAGCTACTGTCTTTACAGGCGGCTGTAATCTGCGCTGCCCATTCTGCCATAACAGAGATCTCGTATTTGCCCGTGAAAGTATAGATGCCGGGATAATCACTCCCTATTCAGAAGACGACATTCTCTCTTTCCTGAAGAAAAGGCGCGGCATACTCACCGGCGTATGCATTACCGGCGGCGAGCCAACACTGCATCAGGATCTGCCTTTTTTCCTCTCCAGGATAAAAGAGCTTGGTATGTTGGTCAAGCTGGACACAAATGGCTTTTGCCCCGATGTATTGCATCACTTACTGGATGAGAAATTAATAGACTACTGTGCCATTGATATCAAGAATTCTCCTGCACATTATGCAGATACCGTGGGACTTTCTTCCATTGACCTTGGTCCTCTCAGAGAATCTGTCGACTGTCTGTTGTCCTTAAATGGCAGCTTTCCTTATGAATTTCGCACGACTATTGTAAAGGAACTGCATTCTGGGGAAGATATGTATGCCATCAGAGAATGGATTGCCGGTGCTGACCAGTATTTTCTCCAGTCTTATACAGACTCTGACCAGGTCATTTCATCAGGATACCATGCCCATGATACAGATACATTACAGCATTTTGCCTCTATCTGCAGACAGACTATCCCCAATGTGCAGCTTCGTGGGATTGATTTGTAATTCAGATATTGACCTGCTTCATATAATAACCAAAGCATCCTGCATAAGCCCGCCTGTTATCCCCATTTACCAGTCTGGATTCCCCATTTTCAAAGCCTTCAAATCCAAATAAGTGGGCAATTCTCTTCTCTCTGTCATAATAAATGCCCGGTACACCCAGGTAATAAACCGCTTTATCCTCATCATGATACCTGAGCAACAGCAGCTGTCTGTAGTTATAATATGCATGCAGTACAAAAGAATTGGTTGCAAGCTCCTGATACTCCTGTGTCAGGACTACCATATCTTTAGGTTTGATCACTACCGTATCCACATCCTGAAATAAATGAATCTGCGGATATGTGATACATAATTGCGACCACTTGTCCTGACCAATGGCAGGAAGCTCTTCTTTAAATGTTGAAATCGATTTCTTATCCTCTACAGGTTTCTCCTGTGGTTGTTCAGACTTGGCTGCAACGGACATATCCACAAAATTTGATTGTCTAATCTGACTTTTTCCACATTTTCCTCCATATAAGGGTATATAAATGCCATAACATTTCTCTCTGTTCATATCTTCCGGCCACCGACAGCTTGCCTGTCCATATCCGTTTCTCACCGAAACTGTCATGACTTGTGTCTGCTGTCCTTTTCTATCCCATACATATACTTTACAATCCATCCCACTTCCTGCATATATTCCACGCAGCATGACAAATATTTTCTCATCTTCCAGTTTAACAAATCCTATATTTCCTTCTTTGTTCTCTCCCTGATAACAGTCAATGTAATAAATTTTACTGTTCATACAAATAAAACCCCCTTACCGTTGTCCATACATTGTATGTCCGATAAGGGGGCTATATTACGTTTTATTTATTCCATGGAATCAATATATTTCATGTAATTAACGACCATGAGTGCAATCTTAAAGGTCAACGCATCATCAAAGGTTCTGATATCCAGTCCTGTTGACTGATGCAGCTTCTCCAGTCTGTACACCAGTGTATTACGATGTACAAAAAGCTGTCTGGAAGTCTCTGATACATTCAGGTTGTTATCAAAGAATTTCTGTACTGTTGTCAAAAGTTCATCATCCAGTTCTTCGGGAATACTGTCTCCGAAGATTTCCTTGATGAAGATACGGCACAGGTTAATAGGAAGCTGATAGATCAGTCTGCCGATTCCAAGCGTATTATAGGCTGTAATAGATTTCTCAGAATAGAATATCTTGCCTACATCTAATGCCATCTTGGCTTCTTTATAAGATTTGGATACTTCCTTGAGTTCTCCTACGATTGTACCATAAGCTACCTTGGCTACCAGCATTGCCTCTGAATTCAGCATATCTACGATGACCTGCGCTGTCTGCTCCACTTCCTCATATGCATTCACGGAGCTGATACCTTTGATCATAATGATATTCTTCTGCTCTACTGCTGTCAGATAACAGTCTCCCTGCTCTTCAAACAGATTTTTGAGCAATTCCATAGCAATATTGTCTTTATCATTCTGTGCTTCAACCAGAAATACGACTCTTGGATGCTCTGTTTCAATTCTAAGCTTCTTGGCACGGTTATAAATATCTACCAGAAGCAGATTATCCAATAATAAGTTCTGGAAGAAATTATTCTTATCAAAATGCTCTTTATATGCAATGACCAGATTCTGAATCTCGCTGACTGCCACTTTGCCGATCATATAGGCATCGGCTCCCGTTCCTCTGGCAACTAATACATAAACAACGTCACCATCCTCCAGAATTTTCAGCATATGATAACCGCCTACAATCTGACTGTCTGCAGGTGACTGTATAAAGTTGGTGATCAGTTCAGAAGATATTTCGCTGCTCTCAAAAGTTGATGCTACCACCAATCCATCTAAATCCATAACGCATAAATCTACTTTTGTAATATTCTTCAATTCATCAATACTGGTCTGTATTACCTGATTTGAAATCATATGTTTCCTTTCCTCCTCTCTATTCCCCTCTATCCTATTTATAACTATTCTTTACCATATAAATTAGTTTATATGAATTTTCTTCCACTTGCAATTTCTTTTTTAAAAAAATCCCCGAGCAGTCATACTGTTCGGGGATCTGTATTGCGTAGCTTATGTACAAACTAGTTTGTAATAATCTGCTCTGTTTCTTTATCGAATACGTGAATCTTCTCAACATCGATAGCGAACTTAACCTTATCACCAGGTCTAGCTGTTGTTCTAGGATCAACTCTGGCTGTCATAGGGAAGTCACCTAAATCGAAGTATAAGAATACTTCAGCACCAAGTAACTCGTATACACGAATTGTTGATTCGAATACGCTGTCAGACTTAGCTTCTACCATCATCTGAGAATCATATACATCTTCAGGACGGATACCGAATGTTACAGTCTTTCCATTGTAACCACCGTCGATAACCTTCTTGGACTTAGCAGGAGGAAGAGGAATAGAGATACCAGCTACGTTTAAGTATGCTGTCTCACCCTTAACTTCTACTACAGCATCAAGGAAGTTCATCTGAGGAGATCCCATGAATCCTGCTACGAATAAGTTCTGTGGCTTCTCGTATAAGTTCTGAGGAGTATCAACCTGCTGGATAACACCATCCTTCATAACTACGATTCTGGTACCAAGTGTCATAGCCTCTGTCTGGTCATGTGTAACGTAG
>CAVBMG010000023.1:0-37701 GCA_963596435.1 Agathobacter sp. | reverse complement strand
AAAACTGATTATATTGATCTTGTATTGATTCATCAATGCCTGTCAGATTATTACGGAGCATATCATGCCTTGGAGGATATGTATGAAGAAGGTAAAATTAAAGCAATAGGTATTTCTAATTTCAGTGCTGAGAGAATGGCAGATATTGCAACCTTTAATCGAATTGTACCTGCGGTTAATCAGGTAGAAACGCATATGTTTTGGCAACAGTATGAACTTCATGGATGGATGGAGAAATATAATATTCAGCATGAAGCATGGGGACCGCTTGCACAACATCGTCTGAAAGAAGTAATAGAACATCCTGTTGTAAAAGAAATTGCCCTAAAATATGGAAAAGAACCTGTACAGATTGCACTTCGCCATCATGTGCAAAGGGGGATTGTTGTGATTCCTAAGAGTATACATAAAGATCGTATGAAGCAAAATTTGGATATTTTTGATTTTAAGTTATTTGATGAGGATATGGAGCAACTCAAGAAACTTGATGAAAATAAATCTATGTGGGCAGAATACGATGATCCAATGATTGTACAGTATGCTATGGAAGAATAGGGGAATATCAACATGAATAATATTGAAGGAAAAGTAGTTATTATTACAGGAGCATCCAGTGGCATTGGAGAAGCAACTGCGAAAAAATTAGGAAATTTAGGTGCAAAAATTGTACTTGCAGCAAGACGTAAGGAACGTTTGGAGGTATTGAAAAAACAGATTGAACAGAATGGAGGTACCGCAGTATATAAAGTAACCGATGTTGCGGATAAAAAACAGGTAGCAGAACTTGTGGAATATGCAATCAGCAAATTCGGTCAGATTGATGTACTTGTGAATAATGCTGGCATCATGCCAGTGATAAGTCAAAAATGATTACACCAGAGCAGATAGCAGATGCAGTTATTTATTCTATTGAACAGCCGGAGCATACGATGGTAACATCCGTTGTGATTCAGCCTAATTTATAAGATATTATAAACTGCACTGACAAAAAAATTCCAGTTTGACGGACTAATGATATATAGAAAATAATATTGCAATAGATAACAGGCAGGTGGTCATGTAATAAGACTACTTGCCGTTTTTGTGTTTATACACTGCATAAAAACGTGCAAATACACATAAAATAGTAATGGATATTGATTAAATAAACGTTGGATGATATAATGTAATTACTAAAAAATGTGTATAAACACAAAAATAAGGAACAAAAATTATGGAGATTAAAAGAGATGCATACCTTGAACAGTTAAAGATAAGAAAAAATAATGGGATGATAAAGATTATTACGGGAATCAGGAGATGTGGAAAATCATTTCTATTATTTGTATTGTTTAAGAAATATTTATTAGAGAGTGGTGTAGATAATGACCATATCATTGAGATTGCTTTAGATGGCATTGAAAATGAGGAACTGAGAGATCCAAAGAAGTGTTATCAGCATATTAAAGATGCAATGAAAGATGACCAGAAATATTATCTGCTTTTGGACGAAGTACAGTTTATGCCACGATTTGAGGAAGTACTGAACAGCATGCTTCGTATCGGCAATATTGATGTATATGTGACCGGAAGTAACTCTAAGTTTTTATCCAGTGATATTGTAACTGAATTTAGAGGCAGAGGAGATGAGATAAGAATATATCCGTTGTCATTTGCAGAGTTCTATGCGGCTTTTGATGGAGATTATGATGATGCGTGGGAGGAATATATGGTATATGGTGGTTTGCCGCAGGTGGTACAGTTTTCTGCGGAACGTCAAAAGGCAGAGTATCTAAAAAACATTTTCACAAATGTTTATATTAAGGATGTTGTAGAACGAAACAAGCTTCAAAATGTTGATGAAATTGGTACTTTAATAGATATTCTTGCTTCTGCAATAGGAGCCCCTACTAATCCAACTAAAATATCAAATACTTTCAAAAGTGAACGTGGTATCAATTACAGCAACAAGACCATATCCAACCATATAGATTATCTTGTGGAGGCATTTTTGATTTCTAAAGCTGACAGATATGATATTAAAGGCAGAAAATATGTGGGAGCAAATCGGAAATACTATTTTTCGGATGTGGGACTTAGAAATGCCCGATTGAATTTTAGACAGCAGGAACCTACTCATATCATGGAAAATATTGTTTATAATGAGTTGCTTATCAGAGGCTATAATGTGGATGTTGGTATTGTAGAGGTATATGCAAAAAATAATGAAGGAAAAACGACTCGAAAGCAGTTCGAAGTTGATTTTGTAGTCAATCAGGGTAGTCAGAGATATTATATTCAGGTGGCTTATGATATGACTTCTGAGGAAAAGCAGACGCAGGAACTTAACTCATTTAGAAATATTCCGGATTCGTTTAAAAAGATTGTGATAGTAAACGGAACGAAAAAGCCTTGGAGAAATGAGGAAGGCTTTGTAATCATGGGAATGAAGTATTTTCTACTCAATGCGGATAGTTTGGAGTTTTAAAATTACATGGAAATGGTTAATCTTTACCATTGCGACATTGGATAATATAAATCATGCTCTTGGTACCAAAAGGACGATTATCCAGCCAATCAATTTTTTTATGAATACAGTAATTGATTCAAATGGAAAAATTGAAATAAAGTCCCCGTGTCAAAAGCTGGAGACAAAATAGTATTAACGGCACTTGTTGATTGTGTCTTAGGAATATCAACAACATAGATTCTCATTGAAAAAGCAGAAAAGGTGTTGTATGCTTATTATGAAAGAGTATATAGAGACGGAGGGTTCATCCCAAAATTAAAAGGAGGTATGACCTATGTTAGCAGCAGTAAAGGGAATTGTACAAGGTAACACAGTTGTTATTGAAGATGAAGATATTAGAGACTATGATGGAACAGAGGTTATTGTTACTCTGTTAAATTATCCACAGAGAAAAGTAAAAAAAACACCTGTCGACTGGGATAGTTTTGCTATTCCAAGCGAAAGGGGACGGCATGTAGATGAATATATGAAGGAGATGCGTGAGAATGACAGATTATAAAAAGGCATTTGTTGATACCGCACCATTCATATATTTCATTGAAAAGGATGAAAATAACCCACAATATTATGACAAGGTAAAGAAATTTTTCAGTAATGGGTATGAGGCAGATAAAAAATTTGTAACTTCTGTAGTTACGATGGAAGAATATTTTGTATTTCCATACAGAAACAAACTGTATTCATTTATTGATATATTTAATAGACTTGTCGAAACTGTTGATATGGAAATTGTAGAAGTAAATCAAGAGATTGCAAAAAAGGCGGCTCAAATCAGAGCAGAATATAAAGCTTTTAAAGCTATGGATGCAATTCAGTTAGCGGTTGCATGTCTTACAAAGTGTGATTTATTTTTGACGAATGATAAGCAGTTAAAACAATTTGAGGAAATAAAGTGTATTACTGTTGATGAACTGGAATAACAACAAAAGCACCAACGGAAAGAAAATATTCTTTCTGTTGGTGTTTTTGTTAGAACATATTTAAAATAAATTAACAGACATGCCAGGTAATGAGCAATATCAAGAATAAAAAATGAACTATTTCCTTACCATACGATAGAAAGTGCCTTCGCCAGCGCTTGTTTTTTGATGAATGATGTCACCATCAATTATGAACCCTGCACTTTTGTAGCAATTTATAGCACGTTTATTCCATGTTCGTACCTCTAAATATAAGGGTTTCCCTGGAAAAAATTTTTGAGAGATTGTATACATTTTTTCAATCATTTCTTTTCCATAACCTTTTCCACATAAATGAGGATTTACACCGATGCCAAAGAAAACTTCATCTCCATCGTCAAATAGATTGCAAAAACCAACCAGCTCATTGTTATCAAAAAAAGATTCTACATACATTTGAGAATTGCCAAATCCGAATTTTCGATTTTTCATTTCTTCATAACTGACGGTATTGTATAATGCATATTCACCTTCGTATTTCCAATCACATATTTTTGTTTTTTCATCTTCTGTTGCCTGATGATTGCTAAGCATATATATAGTACCTCCATAATACAGATTTAATAAATTGTTGTCATTATACCATATAATTCTGAAAATTCAAAAGGTATTATCTGTTTAAAGAATGTGCTTTCTTTTCTCACAGTATCGTTGTATACTTGATTCAAACAAAATGAACTGACTATTGGGGGTACGATATGTTTTCATTAAAGGTATTAAAGGCAAATGGCGAAACGAAATTTGTAGAGCGTGGGGAGAGGGAAGCTTATCTGGTAGCGACTTCTGCTTATGAAGAAGGCGACCGTGTTGTATTGGAATACAGTGGAGAACCGAAGTATTTCATGTTCCAGGCTGACGATGCTATGGGAGCTTCACTGATCTATGTGACTGGTAATGTGGAGATCAAAATACCCTTTGGAGAGTTGAGGGATGGTTATTCACCCAAGGCATTTATGGGAGAGCTTCACTATATCTATGCCAGAGAGGCTTATGACGAAGAGATATATGCATACAGAAATCAGGCATTGAATGTGTATGATAATCATGATAACTGTAATTCCTATCCACATGCTTCTGCCAATGTAGAGACAAGAGGAGAGGCTGTCTTTGCAGCGAGAAATGCCATAGATGGGGTAAAAGCCAACAGCGCCCACGGTCAATGGCCCTATGTATCCTGGGGAATTAATCGCAATCCGGATGCTGTGCTTCGTATTGACTTTGGACATGAGATAGAGACAGATAAGGCTATAATCTATTTGAGAGCAGATTTCCCTCATGATAACTGGTGGAAAGAAGTAACGCTGGCTTTTTCAGATGAAAGTACAGTAGTAGCCCAGCTGGAAAAGATGGCAACAGGACAGACTGTTACATATCCAAAACGTACTGTAAGCTGGGTAGAATTCAAGAAATTAATACCTGCTGAGACACAATCACCATTCCCGGCATTGACACAGCTTGAAATCTATGGGAAAATAACAAATTAGTATAAGAACGAAAGGCATGGTTATTTACGATGAACATTACAATTACAGGTAATCTGGGAAGCGGTAAATCAAGTATTGGCAAGATTCTGAAGGAAAAAGGATATGAAATCGTATCTACAGGTAATATCTTCAGACAGCTTGCAATGGATAAGGGACTTTCCGTAGAGGAATTTAACAAGCAGGTCAATGAAGCAACCAGAAATGGAGACCGTTCTGTGGACAAGATGATTGATGATACAACAGCCAAGATAGGCAGAGAACGTGACAATATCATGTTCGATTCCAGACTGGCATGGCATTTTGTGCCGGACAGTTTTAAGGTATTTGTAATTACAGATATTAATGAAGCAAGCAGACGTGTGTTCAATGACAGCGTACGTGCTAATTCTGAGTCTTATGAGTCTCAGGAAGCATGTAAAAAGGCACTGATACACAGACAGGAGATGGAATCTGTCAGATTTAAGGAAATCTACAATATTGATTATTATGATATGAGCAATTACAATCTGGTTATCGAGAGTACCAATGCAGCTCCTGCAGAAATCGCAGAAGAGATTCTTACCAGACTGGAGGAATATCAGCAGGGCAAATTTGAGAAAATGATGGAGTTGAATCCGTCATCTATCCATCCAACAATGAAAGAGACAGGAGAGGCAATAGAGGGTATTGTATCTGTAAATGAAGTAGATGGTGGCTGGTTTGTATTTAACGGTGCGGCAACATTAGAAGACGCACAAAAGACCGGCAGCAAATTCGTACCGGTCAAAGTAGTTGGTTCTCATAATACAGAGAAGAGCTTCATGAATTTTTCAAATATGTAACTATTCTGAATAGTTACTATACAATAATATCATGCATAATTGGTTGATAGAAGAGTCTGCGAATTTCGTCAGGCTCTTTTGTTTGTCCAAGAATCCACATCAGTTTCGTAACGATAGCCTCAGTAGTCATGCTGTATGCCTCAATCAGATCATAGCGCTCTTTCATGTAATAGCCGACCTGATAAACTGCCATATCACTTCCTTCATGAGGAACCTGGGTAGACATGATAATGGTCTTTCCTCTGGCGAGGAAATCATGAATGGCTTCTTCAAAACGGGTATTCCCATAGGAAGGAAGACCGCCTACACCAAAGCTTTCAATGACAACTGCATCGTAATGCTCTCCGATATATTGCAGAATGTCAGGACTGATACCTGGAATCAGTCGAAGTACAAAAATATTTGGATTCAGGTTATGGTAAAAAGTAGGAGCTTCCTCATGAATCACGTCTGTTACATAGGGAATAACCTTATGATTGCGTATGATTCCAATTTCCGGGAAATCAATACTTTGAAAAGCATTAAAGCTCTTGGTCCTTGTTTTGCGTGAACGTGTACCCAGAAGTATTTTATGATCAAAGAGTATATGCACACCGCATGCGCCATCATAGGAAGCATAGATAAATGCATCTGAAAGATTCTGTCTGGCATCGGATTCCTGCGCAGCCAGAGATTTCTGAGAACCTGTGATAACAACAGGTTTACGGTTATTTTGAATCAGATAGGAAAGGGCAGCAGCTGTGTATGCCATAGTATCTGTTCCATGTGTAATGACGAAAGCATCATACTGATTGTAATGAGCTTCTACACACTGTGCCATAGCAAGCCAGTGTGTATAGTAGATATTGGTACTGTCGATATTGAACAACTGTAAAGTGTCAATCTGGCAGTATTCCTGAATTTCAGGTACATAGCTGATGATTTCTTCAGAGGTAATCAGTGGGGCAAGCCCATTGGGAGTACTTTTAGATGCAATCGTACCTCCTGTAGCAATGAGCAGAACCTTTTTCTTTGCTGTTATTTTCATAATGTCATTTCCTTATAAGCATAATTTCGCAGAACTTTAACCCAGATAGCATAGGCAGCGTTATTTTCATGAACATATCCATCAGAACTGTATTCTGGATAGATTGCCATATGTGAATTCATGAGATATTCAGCCAGATTGACAAAACCCCACCCGTTATTCTGGCAGGAAGTCTGCATGAGACTGTTGGCTTTTTGGATAGAGGTATTGTTAAGCATACCTGACTGGGCTGATTCTATGATACATGGAACGGAGATTACATAGATGGATACCTGTGGACTCTTGGCAACGATTCTTCCAATCAGAGTCTCCATGCTTTCTACATACTGTGATGGAGTAGAACCTACCAGATCATTCATGCCGAAGCAGATAAATACTTTCTGGACATCTGTCATCTGGGATATGGAATCTTCGATATACTGTACTTTGCCATTGTAGGATGGCATAACTTTGGCGTGAGCCGTTAAGGCATTGCCGGAGAGAGCGATTTTGGCAGAACAGCTTGTCTTTGCAAGAAAATAAGTAGAAGCAGTCGCCATAGTATCGGAACGGCTCTGACAGTAATTGGTAAATCCAACAGTCAGCGAATCTCCAACAAATACCGTGTGTTCAAAGAAACTGTCATAGTCGGCATCCTGATATAACACGGAGGGGGATGCCTGTGCCATAGTCAGACTCTGAACCAATGGAGCAGCAGGTTCAGACAGAGTATCCTGTGCAACGAGAGCATCCTGGGAGAGATACGGACTGTCTGCCAGTTCTTCCTCGTCAGGTTCAGCAATCGTCCCATTTTCAGTGGGCATATCACGCAGAGTTTTTGCATATACTGATGATGAGGCACATGTATACACGAATATAAACAGTGTAAATGTAAGACCTATCATTTTATCCTTCTTCATGATTCTTTTTAACATATTCTTTACCATACCTTTCTGTAAGCAGTGATTATCTACAGTAAATTAATGGGTTTCATAAACACAGATATTATAAATGCAGTTCAGAGATTAGACAATACTTTGGACAAAAATAATAGTGTGTTCTGAAGTCACAATTCTACATAACAACACATAATTACATATAAAATAGGAAATAACGACATAAATATACAAAAAATACTTTCTAAATATTAATATTAGTAATACAATAATAGAAAGAGGTGACTACTTGGATGAACGAAAAAGAGATTTATTATTGTAAGGATTGTGGAACATTGGATTATGCGAATGGACAATGTCCGAAATGTGGAAGCCTGAATATAGTGCGAGCAGAAGAAAGTCTGTTCATCAGTTATTCTAATTCAAATTCACATAAATTGACTGATAATATTGACTATTGTTTAAAATGGATATAAAATTATAAGTAGATTTTTATTGCATTCGGACAATATGTGGAAGGGGTGCCTGATATGGCGGATGATTTCAGTACAGATAACATGCTCGATATGTATCTATATGAGAATGGGCAGTTACTGGAACAGTTAGAGGAAATTGTTCTTGAGAATAAGGATGAAGAATCTTTTGACGAGAATAATATTAATGAAATATTTAGAATCATGCATACGATCAAGGGTTCTTCAGGTGTGATGAAGTATGATGATATTATGAAGACTTCACACAAACTGGAGGATATTTTCTATTTCCTGAGAGAGAACCGCCATGTTGAGGAACATCACATGGAATTGACAGAGATTATTTTCCATGTACTTGATTTTATCAATGGGGAAATGGATAAGATTAAAGACGGAAATGATCCGGATGGAGACAGCAGTGAACTGATTGCGGACATGGAGAAATTTCTTTCCGAATTGAAAGATAATAAGCAGGCACCACAAGAGGACAAACCACAGGAAAAGGAAGAAAGCAAAATCACTCTTGGTCCGAATCAATTCTATATTGCTCCACAGGTATCGGGAGCGGACAAGTATTACCGCGTCAGAATTACATATCAGAGTGATACGCAAATGTGCAATTTGCGGGCTTATTCAGCAGTTTATGCTGTAAAAGAGCTGACGGAAGATGTGCATTACTCACCGGAAGATATTTTAACGAATGAATCCTCAGGCGAAGAAATCCTCAGACAGGGATTTCTGATGCTGGTACGGGGAAACTTTGGAGAAGACAAGCTTCGGACGGCATTAGATACCACTCCGGAGATAGATAAAATTGATATTTCAACCTGCGATAAAAGTGAATTTGACAGAGGCTTTACAGCAATGGAAACTCCCTCTGTTCCGGTGGCAGAACCGGTAACTGAGAATAAAGCAGAGTCAGAGCCACAGCCGGGTGATTACGTTATTCAGAAGGAAGCCGGTAAGGCGAAGCAGATCACTAAAACAAAGAAAAAGAAGGAACATAAGCAGGCATTCATGAGTGTCAATATTGATAAAATGAATCTGTTGATGAATCTTATGGGTGAAATGGTCATTGCAGAGTCTGTTGTTTTGCAGAATCCTGATCTGCAAGTACCGGGACTTGACCTGAGTAATTTCCAGAAAGCAGCGGCACAGATGTCCAAAATCACGACAGAGATGCAGGAGCTAATCATGTCCATGCGTATGATGCCTTTGACCAATACATTCCAGAAGATGAACAGAACGGTATTTGATATCTCCAGAAAACTGGGCAAAGACATTGAATTTGAAATGGTAGGCGACACGACAGAAGTAGATAAGAACATCATTGAGACAATCTCAGATCCTTTGATGCATCTTGTTCGTAATGCAGTGGATCATGGTATTGAAACGAATGAAGAAAGAGCCAAAGCCGGTAAGACTGATAAAGGCAAAGTAACGCTGGAAGCCAAAAATGAAGGCGGTAAAGTATGGATTTCAGTCAGCGATAATGGTAAGGGACTGAATCGAAAGAAGCTCTATAAGAAAGCCTGGGAGAATGGTATTCTTCCTGATAACCGGGTGGAGAGTGATTATTCGGATAAGGAGATATTCCAGTTTATTACATACCCTGGCTTTTCCACAAAAGACCAGGTGACAGAATATTCAGGTCGTGGTGTTGGCATGGATGTTGTAGTCAAGAATATTCAGAAAATCGGTGGTGTGCTGGACATTGAATCCGTAGAGGGTCAGGGAAGCACAATGACCATGAAGATTCCTCTGACTATGGCGATTATTGATGGTATCGTTATGCAGAATGGTAATACCAAATTTGTTATGGAGACATCTGCAATTAAGGAATTTATCCATGTTACGGAAGATAAAGTGATTCATGAACCAAGTGGAGAAGAGTACGTAATGATTCGAGGGGAATGTTACCCGATTCTCAGATTGAGTCAGAAATATCATCTGGAGGATTCTGTAAGAAGTGTGGAAGATGGAGTAATGCTTCTATTAGAATATGAAGGAACTTCCATGTGCGTATTGATTGATGAACTGATTGGAACACAGGAAATTGTTGTTAAGCCAATTCCATCCTATGTAAAGAAAGTGCATGGCATATCAGGCTGTACTCAGCTTGGAGATGGCAGTATTGCATTGATATTGGATGTCAGCGGACTTATGCAGGATTAGGAGGCGGAAATGACACAACAGGATAAAGATTTATTGGAACAGAATGGATTTGATGTACAAGGTGCCTTGCACCGTTTTATAAATAATGATACATTATATCAGCAGTGTTTGAACAAATTTCTGGATGATGCCAGTTATGGACAGTTACAGGAAGCTATGAAACAGGGTGACTGTCAGGCGGCTTTTCGTGAAGCACATACGATGAAAGGGTTCGTCTCCAATCTGGGAATGATGGAACTGTATGAAGCAGTAAGTGCTGTAGTAGAAATACTCAGGACAGGCAATATGGAAGTGTCGCAGCAAATGCAGATACTGGATGAGATATATGCAAAAGACCGGAAGATACTGGAAGAAATAAAGAGTCATACTATATAGGCACAGAAGCTGCCCGTACTGATTATGGAGGCAAGAAGAATATGGCAGATAAAGAAGAATGGATTGTAGATGGCTATCAGTTTGGTTCAGCCAAAGATGCAACGCAGGCAAAGGCTGAATTGCTGAAAATACAGAAGCTGGAAGATAAAATGGACTATCGCAATCCCCATATGGTCTATATGGTCTATCATAAAGCAATAGAGAATCGTATTTTTAAGACTCCGATAGGCTACGAATATTTAAGAAAATTACAGAAGCACCTAAAGGAAAATCCTTTGATCAGAGAGCCGGTGCAGGATGTGCCGGTCAATAATGTATACAGCCTCAGGGACAGTACTAATCCGGCTGTTGAGAAAGTTAAGGCTTCCACAAAGCCCAAGCCAAAACCAAAGAAAAACAAAGAATTTTTCAGCAGGACAACATCTATATGCCTGAATATAGTACTGGCAATTCTGGTGATTGTAATGTTTGTCATATCTACCACCGGAAGCAGACCTACCATATTGAATTATGAAAAGGCATTGCAGAACCGGTATGCATCCTGGGAACAGGAGCTTAATGACAGAGAGAATGCAGTCCGTGAAAAAGAAAGACAACTTATGCTGGATGAAGATTAGATGAATCCGTTCACACTTTTATCATAAAAGTATGCTATAATATCTGCATTCAAAGATATCGGAAAGGCATGGAGATAAGTATGAATAAATTAAAGATATTGGTAGTAGATGATGAGAGCAGAATGAGAAAACTGGTGCGTGATTTCCTGGAAAAACAGAATTTTGCAGTTCTGGAAGCAGGAGACGGCAGCGAAGCTCTTGATGTATTCTTTGACAATCAGGACATTGCGTTGATTATTCTGGACGTCATGATGCCCAAGATGGATGGATGGCAGGTGTGCAGAGAGGTAAGAGGATATTCCAAGGTTCCAATCATTATGCTGACAGCCCGAAGCGATGAAAGGGATGAACTTCAGGGATTTGAACTTGGTGTAGATGAATACATATCCAAGCCTTTCAGCCCAAAGATACTGGTTGCCAGAGTTGAAGCAATTCTTAGGAGAACCAATCAGGTTACAGATGATGAAACGATTGAGTACGGCGGCATCACGATAGATAAGGCAGCTCATGTAGTTTCCATAGATGGTAATCCCATTGATTTAAGCTACAAGGAATTTGAACTTCTGACGTATTTTATGGAAAACAAGGGAATTGCACTTTCAAGAGAAAAGATACTGAACAGTGTATGGAATTATGATTATTTCGGAGATGCCAGAACCATAGATACCCATGTGAAGAAGCTACGAAGTAAATTAGGTGACAAAGGCGACCTGATCAAGACAGTATGGGGAATGGGGTACAAGTTGGAAGCATGAAATATTCAATAAAACAGCAGATCGCAGGAATATTTATTGCAGTTATGGTAGGTACGATTATTCTTGTCTGGTTTGCTAACAGTACATTTTTGGAAAAATATTATATCAGTAACAAAGTACACGCCATTTATTCAGCCTATGAGAGTCTGGACAGTGCCGTGAGTGGTGGCAACATATCCTCTGATGAATTCGATCTGGAACTCAGACGCGTGTGTGATATATATAACATAAGTGTAGTGGTTATAGACGCGCAGTCCAATACAATCAAATCCACTTCCAGAGACACGGATTTGCTCATCAGGAGACTTTATGATAATGTATTCCAGAGGGATAACAAGCTGGAGAAGATAGAAGATACGGACAGGTACAGCCTGGCAGTTACCACAGATCAGGGAATGGGAACAGACTATCTCGAAATGTGGGGTGTGCTGGATAATGGTAATCTTTTCCTGATTCGCTCTCCGTTGGAAAGTATTCGAGACAGTGCAAAGATCGCTAATAAATTCCTTGCCTATATTGGAATTGTAGTTACTCTGGTAAGTGCACTGCTGATCTGGTTCGTAACGACAAGAATTACGAAACCAATCATGGAATTGAAAGACATATCCGCCAGAATGACTAATCTGGATTTTGAGATGCATTATAAAAGCAGAGGTAAGAATGAGATTGACCTGCTCGGAGAGCATATGAATCAGCTTTCCGATACACTGGAAAAGACAATCTCTGAATTAAAAACTGCCAATAATGAATTACAGCGGGACATTGAGAAGAAAGAAGAGATAGATGAGATGCGCAAAGAATTCCTTGCGAATGTATCTCATGAACTCAAGACTCCGATTGCATTGATACAGGGTTATGCAGAAGGCTTAAAAGAAGGAATCCATGATGATGATGAAAGCAAGGATTTCTACTGTGATGTTATTATAGATGAGTCTGGCAAAATGAATAACATGGTAAAGAAGCTTCTGACATTGAACCAGCTGGAATTTGGAAATGACGTTATTACCATGGAACGATTTGACGTTGTAGCCATGATTCATAATTTCCTTCAGTCAGCAGAAATCCTGACACAGCAGAATGAAGTCAAAGTGAGGATGGAGCAGACGGGGCCAATCTATGTATGGGCAGATGAATTCAAGACAGAAGAAGTGATTCGTAATTACTTCAGTAATGCCATGAATCATGTAAAAGGAGACAAAATCATAGATATCAAATATACGATGCTTGAGAATAAAGTGCGTATTGGAATATTTAATACCGGTGATCCCATACCGGAGGATTCATTGCCTCATTTATGGGAAAAATTCTATAAGGTAGATAAAGCCAGAACCAGAGAATATGGAGGAAGTGGAGTAGGTTTATCTATTGTAAAGGCAATTATGGATTCAATGAACCAGCAATATGGTGTAATCAATTATACCAATGGCGTAGAGTTCTGGATTGAATTGGAGACGAAATAACAACGGAGGTGCTATTGTGAAAAAGGGGAAAATAATAGGAGTGTTGGCAATCAGTGCCTGTATGCTTACAGGATGTATTGATTCAATGCCTGATATGACGGAGGAACAGTCTGAGCTGGTTGCAGAATATGCAGCAGATATGCTGCTGAAATATTCACCCAACTATCATTACAGAATTGCAGATGAGGAAGAGGTTGCAAGTGCCGAGGCTGAGATGGAGACATCACAGGAAGAAGAGACTACGCAGGAGGAATCACAGCCCTCACAGGATCTGAGTCAGACTGGTTCAGGAGAGACGGTTTCTGTAGGTGCTGAAACCAGCGTGGAAGATGGTTCAGAATATGATCTTGCAACTTTCTTTGGTATGGATCAGTTCTCAATCAGGTATGCATCCTGTGAAGTAACAGATGCTTATCCAAAGGCAGAATCAGGAGCTGGATTCAGTGTAACTGCACCACAGGGCTATAATCTCTTGATCTTACATTTTGATGTGGAAAATCTGGGTGAAGAAGCTGCACAGTGTGATCTTTTTGACCAGATAAACAAGGTAAGAGTAAATGTAAATGATGCAGGATATGTACAGGCATTGAGTACATTACTTACGAATGACCTTACTACATACATGGAAGATATACCGGCTGGCGAAGTGGCAGACGCAGTAGTGGCAGTCCCGGTTGAACAGACAGATCTTGATGAGATCCAGACAGCTGTTATGCGAATTACAACGCAGGATTCGGTAGTGAATATCAGTTTAGAGTAATGTTTATAACTGAAAATTAAGAAAATATCCAAGAAAAAGCAAAAAATTATCTGAAAATATTTGTAATTATAAATATATATATGATATAATATAACCAAGATGATTATTCTGCAAAGCATTTTAGATAAAAGAGATTGAAAGAATTTTCAATGTCCTGTGGAATGGAGGTTTAATATGGAGACTAAGATTCTCTTAGAAAATGGAACAAATGAACTGGAAGTGCTTGAATTTATTGTAGACGGTAATTCGTATGGTATTAACGTTGCAAAGATCAGGGAAATCATTACGTATCAGCCTGTTACACCAGTGCCTAACTCACATCCTAGTGTAGAAGGTATTTTCATGCCAAGAGATACAATGATTACAGCAATTGATCTTCGTAACTGTTTACAGAGAGGACAGTCACAGCCAGGCGGTCTTTTTATCATTACAAGCTTTAACAAGCTTGATATCGCATTCCATGTAGACTCTGTAGTGGGAATCCACAGAGTATCCTGGGTAGATATCATTAAGCCGGGTGCAACAGTAAGCACGACAGAAGATGGTATTTCTACAGGTATTATCAAGATTGATGGACGTCTGATCATTATTTTGGATTTTGAGAAGATTATTTCAGATATTAATCCTGAAACAGGTCTGAAAGTAACAGAGATTGAAGCTTTAGGCGTAAGAAGTGAAAATGAAGTACCTATTCTGATCGCTGAAGACTCTGCTCTTTTGAGAAAACTTATCGTTGATTCCCTGAAGAAGTCAGGATATGAGAATATCATTAAAGCTGAAAACGGTGAGGAAGCCTGGGAGTATATTCAGAAGTGCAAGGCAAACGGAACACTGAACGATGATGTAAAACTTCTGATTACAGATATTGAGATGCCTCTGATGGATGGACACAGATTGACTAAGCTTGTAAAATCCGATGATGCAACGAAGAATATTCCAGTTGTTATCTTCTCATCACTTGTAAATGAGGAAATGAGAAAGAAAGGTGAAGATCTTGGAGCAGACGCACAGCTGTCCAAACCTGAGATTGGCAACCTGGTCAAAGTGATTGACCAATTACTTCAGAAGTAGTAAATTTTGTGGGAGAGCAGAGTACCTGCTCTCCTATTCTGACAGAAATGTCATTAACTGGGAGACGGAATGGATAAGACAGAAATTTTGAAAGAAAAGCTTGCAGATGCAGAAGTAGTATTAATTGGTATTGGTGAAGAATTTAACGAGAAGTTTGACAGAATAGCAGAACATGAACAACTGGTGAAAGGACTGGAGCTTGTTGATGCAAAGGAAGAGCTTGCCTGGATGGTTCCTTATTTTGAGAAGATATACCTGCAGGAACAGAACCAGTCTGATATTTTGTCAGCGTATCGTAATCTGTATGAACTGGTAAAAGACAAGAATTATTACATTGTAACTACATGCATAGATGGATTGATTCAGAAGGCTGGATTCAAACCTGAGAAAATCGTAGAACCCTGTGGCAACTATGAAAAAATGCAATGTAGTGCAAAATGCAGTACAAAGTTATATGAAAGCGAAGAATACGCCAATAAAATAAAGGAAGCTTTACAGGATGGAACTTTAGAACAGGCAGAGCAGCCTGTTTGTCCTGATTGTGGTGCTCCTTTGGCTTTTAATAATATCGTCTGTGAGAACTATGTGGAAGAAGGATATCTGCCTCAGTGGCAGAAATACACAAAGTGGCTCACACTTACATTGAATCATCGTTTATGTATTTTGGAATTGGGAGTAGGAATGAACCTGCCCAATGTAATCAGATGGCCGTTTGAGAAGGTAGCTTTCTATAATCAGAAAGCAAGCTTCTTTAGAATAAATGAAAGTTTATATCAGATAGCGGAGGATATGGGAGATAAGGGAATAGGCATAGAAGAAAATGCCTGTGATTTTCTAATGAAGGAAATATAGAAAGAAATGGGGAATTATCATGAGTAATACGGAAGAGAACTACTTAGATAATTTACTTAAAGCTGTATCAGAGCCGGATGAGGCTGCGCCTGCGGAAGAAGAGCATGCCGAAGCATCCATAGAAGATAAACTGGGAGCTTCATTGGGAATACCGGAGGATGTGATTCCAGAGGTAACGGATGCGGAAGAAATACCGCCGGATGAGCCGATTGTTCTGGAAGATGAACCGGAAGAGGCAGTTGTAGATACAGAGGCAATTGAAGAGCCGGATGTTCCTGAACTTGCTGAAACAGTAGAAGAGATGGAACAACCAAATGAACCGTCAGAACCGGAGACGGACGAAGATTTATTTGCTGCATTGATGAATGAAGATTCGAATGTAGATTCACAGATGCAGACATCAACAGAAGAAGCCAGGGAACCGGAGGATGATTTCAGTATTGCAGATATTGAAAGCGATATTCCACAGGATATTGACGCTGATAATGCAGTGGAAATGAAAGTGGAACCAGAAGCTGAGACAGAACCGGAGATTCCAGTTATGGCGGAAGAAATATCGCAGGAAGAAGAACCACATCAGGAAGAACCTCAACAGACGGTAACCGAACCGGAGGACGATCTGGATACATTACTTTCAGAAGAGATTGCAATTCCAGAATCGGAAGAAGAAAACTCGGAAGATAATACAGTAGAGGCAGCTGTTCCTGATGAAGAAAGCAGTACGCCACAGATTGAAGAAACTGTTGCAAGTAGCGAAGCTGCTACAGAGGATATTTCATCAGATACGTCAGATGCAATAGAAAACATGTCATCAGATGATGATTTCTCAGATATTCTGGAAATTATGGATGAAGACCCTGATCTTGCTGAAATCAATGACATGTTGAAGAAAGTGGACAAGAATGAGCCTGTCCAGGATGATGACGATGTCATGGGATTGTTAAATCAGATGGCAGATGATGAAAGCAAAGAGGTAGAGCCGGTAACACAGCCGACACCAGAGCCTGTGCCAGTATCAGAACCTGAGAAGGTGAATGCAGATGCAGCTTCACAGGAAGAAGCATCCACAGACAAGAAGAAAAAGGGCATTAAAAAAGCAAAGAAAAAAGCTCCCAAAGAGAGCAGGAAAAGCAGTACAGAAGATACAGCTGTTGAAGAATCAAAAGAACCCAAAGAGAAAAAGCCAGGAGTATTATCCAAAGTATTCCATCTGTTGACAGATGAATGGGAACCTGAGCCGACGGAAGAAGAGCTTGCACAGGCTGCCGAAGAGGCGAAGGCTGCCAAAGAAGAAGCCAATGCGAAGAAGGCGGAGGATAAGAAAGCCAAGGCAGAGGAGAAAAAGGCAAAAGCAGCAGAAAAAGAAGCTGCCAAGAAAGCCAAGGCAGAAGAAGCAGCAGTTAAGAAAAAAGAGAAACAGGATGCTAAAGAAGCAAAACTTGCAGAGAAACGTGCGAAAGAAGAAGCAGAGGCTCCTAAGAATCAAAAGAGACTTTCTCCTAAGAAAATTGCAGTTGTCACTGTATTTGCAGCATCAATTCTTGCAGGAATCCTGTTGTTTTCCAATTATGCTTCCTTCCAGGGCAGTATCGCGAAAGCAAGAAGGGCTTATTACCTTGGAGATTATAAGAGTGTCTACATAGAGACTTATGGAGAGAAGCTGGACGAATCAGACAGTATTATAGAAGCTAAGAGCAAAGTAATACTTACGATGCAGAGAAAGCTGGATTCTTATCAGAATCATATGAAGCTTGGACAGAATGTAGAAGCTTTAAATGCTCTGATCACAGGCTTACAGACATATGATACAATTAACCAGGAGGCTGAAAGCTACGGTGTACTTTCAGAGGTCGATTCTATCAAGGATGAGATTCTTGCAATTCTGGAATCAAACTATGGTCTGAATGAAGAAGAAGCCAGAGCACTTTTGCAGGATGATGATAAAGTATCATATACACTGGCTTTAGACCGTATTGCAAATGGTACGTGAAGTTCTCTTGTAACAAAAGACATGTAAATCATGAAATGCTATACTGTTATTTATGCAAATACAGTATAGCATTTTTTTTGATTTTATTTTATACTCAGATATATAATATCAAAAAGTGACGCGGTATTGTGATAAAGTGCAGGAATAAATTACGGATGCTGGAAGGGTATGGTGATTAATATGGTGGCAATTATTGACTACGACGCAGGTAATATTAAGAGTGTGGAGAAAGCACTACATTATCTGGGTGAAGAAGCAGTTATTACAAGAGATCGGGATACGATTCTTGGGGCAGACAGAGTCATCCTGCCAGGTGTGGGAGCTTTTGGAGATGCCATGGAGAAGCTGAGAACATATGAGCTGGATAAAGTAATTCAGGAAGTCGTTGCTCAAAATACACCATTCCTTGGAATATGTCTGGGCTTACAGCTTTTATTTGAATCCAGCGAAGAGAGTGAAGGCGTAGAAGGGCTTGGGATTTTAAAAGGCAAAGTAGTACGTCTGCCAGAAGAAAGTGATCTGAAGATTCCTCATATTGGATGGAACTCATTAAAATATCCAAATCCCGGAAGATTGTTTACAGGAATTGGGGAAGATTCCTATGTATATTTCGTCCATTCCTATTATCTACAGGCGAAAGACCCATCTATTGTAACAGCGACTACAGAATATGGAACGCTGATTCATGCTTCTGTTGAGCAGGGTAATGTATTTGCATGCCAGTTTCATCCAGAGAAAAGTTCAGAGGTTGGAATGCAGATTTTGAAGAATTTTCTAACGATATCTAAATAATAGAATGGAGGATGAATCATGCATACAAAAAGAATCATTCCCTGTCTGGATGTGAATAACGGACGAGTGGTAAAAGGTGTTAATTTTGTCAATCTCATAGATGCAGGAGATCCGGTAGCGGTAGCAGCGGCTTATGATAAAGCAGGAGCAGATGAGCTGGTATTTCTGGATATTACAGCTTCTTCAGATAATAGAGCTACGAAAGTAGACATGGTGCGTAAGGTTGCAGAGAAGGTATTCATCCCGTTTACCGTAGGTGGAGGCATCAGAACAGTAGACGACTTTAAGGCAATATTGCGTGAAGGTGCAGATAAAGTAGCAGTGAACAGTGCTGCAATCATGAATCCTACATTAATCAGTGAAGCTGCGGATAAATTTGGCAGACAATGCGTTGTTGTGGCAATTGATGCAAAAAGACGGGCTGATGGCTCTGGATGGAATATCTTTAAGAATGGTGGCAGAGTGGATATGGGCATTGATGCTGTAGAATGGGCAATGCAGGCTGACAAGCTGGGCGCCGGAGAGATACTGCTTACCAGTATGGATTGCGATGGCACGAAGAATGGCTATGACATAGAATTGACCAGAATGGTATCTGAGAATGTATCAGTGCCTGTCATTGCATCAGGTGGTGCCGGTAAGTTGGAGCATTTCTATGATGCCCTGGAAGACGGTAAGGCAGATGCTGCACTGGCAGCTTCCCTGTTTCATTTCAAGGAGCTGGAGATCCAGGAAGTAAAACAGTACTTGAGAGAAAGAGGCGTATCTGTACGTCTGTAGAATATATAAGAAAAGAAGGTAAATAGAAAATGGCAATGATATCCAATGACTGGCTTCCAGCATTACAGGAAGAATTTCATAAGGATTATTACAGGAAATTATATACATTTGTAAAGCAGGAATACAGCACTCATGTAATATATCCTCCTGCGGATGATATATTCAATGCACTGCATCTGACTCCTCTAAAGGACGTAAAAGTGCTGATTCTTGGACAGGATCCATATCATAATGTGAACCAGGCTCACGGACTTAGTTTCTCTGTATTACCGACACAGCCTGAGATACCACCTTCATTGCAGAACATCTACAAAGAACTGCAGGATGATCTGGGCTGCTATATCCCCAATAATGGATATTTGAAGAAATGGGCAGATCAGGGTGTTCTGTTACTGAATACTGTATTAACGGTAAGAGCACATCAGGCTAATTCCCATCAGGGAAAAGGCTGGGAATATTTCACAGATGCAATTATTCAGAAAGTAAATGAACAGGACAGACCGGTGGTATATATGCTATGGGGAAGACCGGCACAGAGTAAGATTCCCATGCTTACCAATCCAAAACATCTGATTCTGAAAGCCCCACATCCCAGTCCTTTATCTGCGTACAGAGGATTCTTTGGATGCAGACATTTCAGTCAGGCAAATGAATTTTTACAGTCACATGGAATTGAACCAATAGACTGGCAGATTGAGAATATTTAAACATTCATAAGACCCACAAGTGCAAAAAAGCCTGTGGGTTTTCTTGACATTTGGAAGCATTTAGAGTATAGTGTTTCTAAAAAGTACTACTATGCAAAATGGAGTAATATAAAAATGGAAGAAAGCAAATTAATTGATGGGCTGATGCAGTTTGGATTAACGAGACAGGAAGCCTCTATCTATATATGTCTGGCAAGTAACCGGGAGTTATCAGGGTATGAAGTATCCAAGATTACAGGAATCTCCAGATCGAATGTATACAGTGCCTTAGCCAGTCTTGTGGAAGAAGGTGCCGCATATCTGCTGGAAGGAGAGACCAGCAAGTATACTTCTGTAGATGTAGAAGAGTTTTGTAAGAACAGAATACGCCATATGACAGAAACTATGGAAGAACTGGTCAGACAAATGCCTCAACTGGGGAATAACTGTGAAGGCTATATTACGATTTCGAGCCATAAACACATTATGGATAGAATCCACTTTATGCTTTCCCATGTGAAATATCGAGTATATATATCCATGCCGGTGCGTTTCCTGACAGTATTTCAGGACGAACTGAACCGTCTGGTAGAAGATGGCAAGAAAGTTGTACTGATTATAAATGAATCCGTAGAGCTGACTGGATGTATCATATATTATACAGATAAAAAGGACGAGCAGGTAAGGCTGATCGTTGATTCAGAATATGTATTGACCGGAGATATGACGGGGAACAGCACAGACTCCTGCCTGTATTGTGGTCAGAAGAATTTTGTGAATGTATTCAAAGAGTCCATGAAGAATGAGATAGAACTGATAACTCTCAAAAAAGACTAGATGGAGGATAAAGTTATGGAGAAGATGCCATTTGTTACAAAAGAGAAAGTAGAGGAAATCGTAAAAACAATTCCTACACCATTTCATATTTATGATGAGAAGGGAATCCGTGAAAATGCGCAGAAGTTAAAGGATGCTTTTTCATGGAATAAAGGATTCAAGGAGTTTTTTGCAGTAAAAGCTACACCTAATCCATTCCTGATTGACATATTGCGTGAGTATGGCTGCGGCTGTGACTGCTCTTCACTAACAGAATTAATGTTGAGTCATGCCATGGGTGTAAAGGGCGAGGATATCATGTTCTCTTCTAATGATACACCAGCGGAAGAGTTCGCATATGCCAATGAGATTGGAGCAACGATTAATCTGGATGATATCACACATATTGATTTCCTGGAAAAGACAATTGGTAAGATTCCTGAAACAATCAGCTGCCGTTATAATCCCGGTGGATATTTCAAAATCAGTAACAGCATCATGGATAATCCGGGAGATGCGAAATATGGAATGACAACAGAGCAGTTATTTGAAGCATTCAAGATCCTGAAAGCCAAAGGAGCAAAGCATTTTGGCATTCATGCATTCCTTGCAAGCAATACGGTAACAAATGAATACTATCCGACACTGGCTAAGACTTTATTTGAGGTAGCTGTGAAGCTGGAGAAGGAGACCGGCGCTGACATTAAGTTCATCAATCTGTCAGGCGGTATTGGAATTCCTTATAAGCCGGATCAGGAGCCAAATGATATTGCAGCAATAGGAGAAGGCGTCAAAAAGGTATATGAAGAAGTGCTGGTTCCGGCAGGAATGGGAGATGTAGCACTGTATACAGAGCTTGGACGTTTTATGCTGGCACCTTATGGACATCTGATTACAAAGGCTATTCATGAGAAGCATACACACAAAGAATATATTGGCGTAGATGCATGTGCTGTGAATCTGATGAGACCTGCCATGTATGGAGCATATCATCATATTACAGTCCTTGGCAAAGAAAATGAGCCTTGCGACCATATGTATGATGTAACAGGCTCATTATGTGAGAACAATGATAAATTTGCAATTGACAGAATGTTACCAAAGATCGACATGGGAGATTACCTTGCAATTCATGATACAGGAGCACATGGCTTCTCTATGGGATATAACTACAATGGTAAGCTTCGTTCAGCAGAAGTTCTGTTAAAAGAAGACGGAAGCTATGAACTGATCCGAAGAGCAGAGACTCCAAAGGATTATTTTGCAACATTTGACTGCTTCGATATTTATAAAAAGCTTGGCTTTTAATTAATTAGCAGCTTTGCCTGTAGATTCCCGGATAATAAGACTGGGACGAAGCAGGGAGCGGGATATAGGTACTTTGGCAATCAGCCAGTACAGAGCGGCGTAGGAACTCTTACCCAGGTCGATTCTGTCCTGGCTGATTGTTGTCAGCGCAGGTGAACATTCTGAGGCAATGGGCAGATTGTCATAACCTATGATGCTGATATCCTGTGGAACACGGATGTGCAGGCGTTTACATTCCTTCAGAATACCGATTGCCAGAAGGTCATTACCGCACAAAATAGCAGTAGCACCGTGATTGAGAAGATCGGCAAAGTGGTATTTCGCACTTTCTTCTACATAATATCCATAAGCGATTAACTGCTCATCAACAGGAAGATCATGACTTTGCATACTGCTGATATAAGCATCATATCGGTTGGATGTGACCATGGAATCCTTGGAACCATTCAACAGAGCGATATGTCTGTGACCAAGCTGTACCAGATGATCAATGGCAAGGTCGATACCCTCAAAACTGTCAGTACCTGTATAGGCAACGTTTGGATTTCTTCTTATATAATTATCGAATAGCACAGTAGGAATCGTAGTGTTTTCCAATTGCTTCATCCATGGGTCTTTCAGGGCAAAGCCAATTAGGAAGCCACCGTGATAATGGTTACGCATCATATATCTGTCATATGGCTCAGTAAGTTGCATAACAGGGTTGGCTTCTACAATATGGACTTCCCATTTATCACGGATTGCTGCTTGTTTGAAGCCAAGTATAATGTCAAAACCAAAATCCTCTTCATGCTGATAGAGCATATTTTCTACAAAAATACAGAGACGCTTATGAGTCTCTTTTTTCATTTTCTTGGTTACATATCCCATTTCAATTGCGGTATCAAGAACCAGCTGTTTTAACTCAGGACTGATATCATTTGCATCATTGAGTCCTTTGGATACTGTACTTGGAGCAATTCCAAGCCGGTCTGCTATGTCTTTTATTGTAGTCATTTCAGTTTCCTTCTTTGTTTCGTAAAATTTCGATACTTTATATAAGCATACAATAATGGAGTATTGTTTGCAAGTAGTTCATTCATAAAGTTGCTGTACCATGTGTTGATTTCACGGATTTTGGTATCCTTTATCAATAAAGTTTTGTATATCTATTGTCAAAATCACAATAAATTGTTTTAACTTTTAAAAAAATATGTTATTTTTTGACTTGAAAGAGTGACAAATAAGAAGTAAAATAACCATGAAGCGTTCGGGGGAGGGAGCAAAATGTTCTCTCCCTTTCTATACCTATAGAAGTATCACGAATTGCTTTTGTATTAATTACATATCATATCAAAAATAATCAAGAGGGAAAGGAGATGAATGGAAGATGGAACAAATTGCAAATGAACTGCTTGAAGAGTTGAACTGTGATACTGCGTTTACAATTCCCGTGTTTGGTGGTATTGAAGTAGCAGAATCAGTAGTTATTACCTGGGTCATTATGGCATTTATGCTGATATTGGCTATATGCATGACCAGAAATCTGAAAGTACAGAATCCAGGCAAGAGACAGGTCATTCTGGAGACAGCAGTATGCGGACTGCAGAACATGGTAAAAGGTATCATCGGAGAAGAAGGTGCCGGTTATGTGCCATATCTGGTAACAGTTATCGTATACATTGGTATATCCAATATTATTGGATTATTCGGTATGAAGCCGCCTACAAAGGACTTGAATGTAACTGGTGCGCTGGCAATCATGAGTATTATTCTGATCGAATATTCCGGAATCCATGCAAAGGGCGTAAAACGTTGGGCCAAGAGCTTTGCGGAGCCTGTAGCCGTTGTGGCACCTTTAAATGTATTGGAGATATTTATCAGACCGTTATCTCTATGTATGCGACTTTTTGGTAACGTATTGGGCGCATTCGTAGTTATGGAATTGCTTAAAATCATTATGCCGGCTATTTTGCCGATCCCGTTCAGTTTATACTTCGATATATTTGACGGATTGATCCAGGCATATGTATTTGTATTCTTAACATCATTATTTATTAAGGAAGCCATTGAGTAAAAATTTGAAATGGCAGAACAATTCATTTAGAAAAAGGAGAATAATTTTATGAGCGCTATCTTAGGTATTGGAGCAGGTATTGCAGTATTAACAGGTCTTGGAGCAGGTATTGGTATCGGTATTGCAACCGGTAAGGCAACAGAAGCAGTAGCAAGACAGCCGGAAGCAGAAGGCAAGATTTCCAAGCTGTTACTTCTTGGTTGTGCACTTGCAGAAGCAACCGCTATTTACGGTTTCGTTATCGCTATCCTTGTAATTATGTTCTTGAAATAAGCAGGAAGGTAGGAAAAGATTATGCTTAGATTGGATATTAATCTGGTCTTCACAATCATCAACTTACTGGTGCTTTACTTCCTGATGAAGAAATTCCTGTTTAAGCCGGTGAACAACATCATCGCACAGAGAGAAGAAGCAATCAAAAAGCAGTTTGATGATGCAGATGAGGCTCAGAAGAAGGCTGATGACTTAAAGAAGCAGTATGAAGATTCCCTCGCAAATGCAAAAGAGGATTCTGCTAAGCTTGTTCAGGAAGCAAGAGAAAAAGCAAGAGTAGAATACGATCGTATTGTGAAGTCAGCAGATGAAGAAGTTACAAAGAGAATGCAGAAGGCAGAAGAGACAATTCAGGAAGAAAAGAATAAGTCTATCCGCAGTATGCAGTCTGAAATACAGAATCTTGTTGTTGCTGCAGCAAGCAAAGTAGTAGGTGATCAGGTATCTCCTGAACACAGCCAGAAGCTTTATGACGATTTTATCGCAGAAATGGGTGAAACGAAATGACACAGACAGTAATTGATTATGCAAAAGAAATGAAAAGACTGTCTGTATCCCCAGAGGATGTAAAGCAGACTGTCGAATTATTAGAGGCTTTACCACAGGTTAAGGTAGACTTTGAGAACCCAACAGTCGAACTGGAGAAGAAGATTCATTTGATCGAGATGATTTTCCCAAAGCAGATTAGGGATTTTCTGGAGCTTTTATGCGATCATCATGATTTCAACCTTTTCTCTGAGATCGTGGAAGCCTATCATGAGGAATTACGCAAGGTAGAGAATAATCCGAACCTTGCAGTACAGATTTCTTATGTAGTTCCTCCTACAGATGACCAATTGAATAAGATGAAGGAATTCCTGAAAGAGAAATGCCATGCAGATGCATTAGACGTTACCCTGAAGGAAGACAAGAATCTGCTGGGCGGTTTCATTATCCGTGCTGGTAATGAAGAATACGACTGGAGTATGCGCGGCAGATTACAGCAGATTGAACGTTCCATGAAAGAGAATGTAGCAGCTGCTGATAATATGAATGACATCATTACCATTCTGAAGACAGAGATTGATGAATCTGCTTTCGATACCAGTAAACGTGAAGTTGGTAACGTAACCTGGATTGGTGATGGTATTGTTACAATCAAGGGTATTGACCATGCAATGTATGGTGAGATCGTTATCTTTGATACCGGCGTAAAGGGCATGGTACAGGATATCAGAAGAAATGAAATCGGATGTATCCTCTTTGGTCGTGATACCGGTATGAAAGAGGGCACACGGGTTATCAGAAGCGGTAAGCGTGCAGGTATTCCTGTAGGTGAAGGCTTCCTTGGCAGAGTTATCAATGCATTAGGTGAGCCAATCGATGGCAAAGGAGAAATCCCAAGCGTTGATTATCGTCCAATCGAAAATGATGCACCAAGTATCGTTGACCGTAAATCCGTCAGTGTTCCTATGGAGACTGGTATTCTGGCAATTGACTCCATGTTCCCTATTGGACGTGGACAGCGTGAGTTGATCATCGGCGACAGACAGACCGGTAAGACCAGTATTGCTATGGATGCGATTCTGAACCAGAAGGGTAAGGATGTTATCTGTATCTATGTAGCAATCGGTCAGAAGGCATCTACCATTGCCAAGTTAGTACGTACTCTGGAAGTACATGATGCTCTTTCCTATACAACTGTTGTATCAGCGACAGCCAGTGATCCTGCATCATTACAGTATATTGCGCCATATTCAGGTACATCCCTTGCAGAGTATTTCATGTACAAGGGCAAGGATGTATTGATCGTATATGATGATCTGTCCAAGCATGCAGTTGCATACAGAGCGTTGTCTCTGTTGCTGGAGCGTTCACCTGGACGTGAAGCATATCCTGGTGACGTATTCTACTTACATTCCAGATTACTGGAGCGTTCTTCCAGACTGACTCCGGAAGCAGGCGGCGGTTCTATTACAGCATTGCCTATCATTGAGACACAGGCTGGTGACGTATCCGCATATATCCCGACCAACGTAATCTCTATTACAGATGGTCAGATATTCCTGGAAAGCTCACTGTTCTTCTCTGGTCAGAGACCTGCTGTCAACGTTGGTTTGTCAGTATCCCGTGTAGGTGGTGCAGCACAGACTAAGGCAATGAAGAAGGCAGCCGGAAGTATCCGTATTGATCTGGCACAGTTCAGAGAAATGGAAGTCTTTACACAGTTCAGCTCTGATCTGGATGATTCTACGAAACAGCAGCTGGAATATGGTAAGGGATTGATGGAAATTCTGAAACAGCCGTTAGGAAGACCTCTGTCCATGGCAGAACAGGTCATTACATTGTGTGCAGCCAATAACAAGCTGTTCATGGGTATTCCTACTAAGGATGTGAAGAAATTCCAGATGGATATGCTCGATTATGTAAGAGATCATAATGGCGAGATCATTCATGAACTTGAAGATAAGAAAGTCCTGACAGATGAACTTGTAGAAGAGATCATCAGAACTGTTAAGGAAATGAAATCAGCGCAAATGTAATCAATGCAGATGTAATCTGCATGTAACAGAAAGGTATTTGTAATATGGCAAACACTAAGGAAATTCAAACCAGAATGAGAAGCATTCAGGATACAATGAAGATTACCAATGCCATGTATATGATTTCTTCATCCAAGTTGAAAAAGGCTAAGAAATCGCTGGAGGCATCTACAGCACATTTCTATGCCATTCAGGGCTCTATAGCCAGAATCCTGCGTCATGTTCCTGATATAGAGAATATTTATTTTGGAACAGAGACAGCACCTGATCAGAAGAGAGTAGGCTACATTGTAGTTACTGCTGATAAAGGACTTGCAGGTGCTTATAACCAGAATGTCATCAAGCTCGTGCAGAAGGAACTGGATGCGAATCCACAGGGAGAGCTGTTCGTGGTTGGTCAGATAGGTCGTAATTATTTTGAAAAGAAAGGCTATAAGATACATCGCCATTTTCAGTATACGGCGCAGAATCCGTCCATCCACAGAGCCAGAGTCATTGCTGAGGAGATTCTTGTCAGATACAATGAAGGTAAGCTGGATGAGGTATATATCGTATATACCAGAAGTATAAATGGAATGGACAGTGAAGCAGAGATGTTTAAGCTTCTGCCTCTGTCCAAGGCAGATTTCAGCATGAATAATGGAATGGAATTGATGGTATCTGATACAACCAGATATCTTCCAACTCCGAATGACGTTATGAATGCAATCGTGCCTAACTATGTAACAGGTTATATATACGGAGCATTGGTAGAGTCCTTTGCTTGTGAGCAGAATGACAGAATGATGGCTATGGATGCTGCAACAGGTAATGCAACAGACATGCTCAAATCACTGTCAATAGAATATAACAGAGTGCGGCAGGCAGCGATTACACAGGAGATCACTGAGGTAATCGCCGGTGCGAAAGCGCAGAAAAGGAAGAAGTCAAATGGATAAAGGAAGAATTGTACAGGTTCTTGGACCTGTAATCGATGTAGAGTTTGAAGGCTGCAATCTTCCCTTCATTAAGGACGCGCTGGAAGTCGATAACAATGGTAAGAAATGCATCATGGAAGTAGCACAGCATATCGGTAACAATACGGTACGTTGTATCATGCTTTCTTCCAGTGACGGACTTCACAGAGATATGGAAGTTGTCGCAACAGGAAGCGGTATTAAAGTTCCTGTAGGCGAGAAGACTTTGGGAAGATTATTTAATGTAACCGGACAGACACTTGACTCCGGTGAAAGTCTTGAAAATGAAGAAAAATGGGTCATCCACAGAGAGCCACCTGCTTTCGAGGATCAGAGCCCGGCAGTAGAAATCCTGGAAACAGGTATTAAAGTCATCGACCTTCTTGCTCCTTATGCAAAAGGTGGTAAGATCGGTCTGTTCGGTGGTGCTGGTGTAGGTAAGACTGTATTAATTCAGGAGCTGATCACTAACATTGCAACAGAACATGGTGGATATTCCATCTTTACCGGTGTAGGAGAGCGTTCCCGTGAAGGTAATGACCTTTGGACAGAAATGAAGGAATCCGGCGTTATTAATAAGACCGCGTTAGTGTTCGGTCAGATGAATGAGCCACCCGGAGCCCGTATGCGTGTTGCAGAGACAGGTCTGACAATGGCAGAATATTTCCGTGACGTACAGCATCAGAACGTGTTGTTGTTCATTGATAATATTTTCCGTTTCGTACAGGCTGGTTCTGAGGTATCTGCGTTACTTGGACGTATGCCTTCAGCCGTTGGTTATCAGCCTACTCTGGCAACAGAGGTTGGTGAATTGCAGGAGCGTATCGCTTCTACAAAGGAAGGTTCTGTTACATCTGTACAGGCAGTATATGTACCTGCAGATGACTTAACTGACCCTGCACCTGCTACAACATTCGCACATTTGGATGCTACTACAGTATTGTCCAGAAAGATCGTAGAACAGGGTATTTATCCTGCTGTTGATCCTCTGGAATCTACTTCACGTATTCTGGAAGCAGACGTTGTAGGTGAAGAACATTACAATACAGCACGTGCCGTACAGGAGATTCTGCAGAAATACTCTGAATTGCAGGATATCATTGCTATTCTTGGTATGGAAGAATTGTCTGAAGAAGATAAGGTTACTGTATACCGTGCAAGAAAAGTACAGAAGTTCCTGTCCCAGCCATTCCATGTAGCTGAGAACTTCACAGGTGTTCCTGGTAAATATGTACCATTAAAGGAAACTATCCGTGGATTTAAGGCAATTATCAATGGTGAGATGGATGAATATCCTGAAGCAGCATTCTTCAATGTTGGTACGATTGATGATGTAATTGAAAAAGCTAAGACAATGGGGTAATGCGTATGAATACTTTTGAATTAAAGGTCATCGCAATTGATAAAACATTTTTCACAGGAAAATGCCAGCAGGTCATTGTGAGTGCTACAGATGGTTCCATTGGTATTATGGCTCACCATGAGAATACTGTTATGGCGTTGGTCGAAGGACCTATGCGGATTCAGCTGGAGGATGGAACATGGCTGGAGGCAGTTACGGGTATTGGACACGCGCAGATTGCTTACAACCGTGTTACGATTCTTGTGGATTTCGCAGAGAAACCTGAAGAAATCGATGAAAAAAGAGCACAAGAAGCTCTGGAGCGTGCACAGGAAGCTATGCGTCAGAAACAGAGCATCCAGGAATATCATATGTCACAGGCGAATATGGCTCGTGCTATGGCAAGACTGGCAGCGAAGAAGCATTATACCAAGGACAAATAGAAATAACAGTGAGAAAAAGGGTCGGGATTTCCGACCTTTTTTCATTTCAGGAATGTATTTGATTTTGTACATGATTTTGGCTGAATTTGGCATATTATGAAAGGATTAACGGTTTTCAAATTGCATTTTCTGGTGTATCATATAGATATAAGTGTGTCAAAGTTTTGACAAAGAATAACAATATCGTAGAAGGAGCGTAACAGAATGGAAAACAATTTTAATACACCGGCGCAGGTGTTTGAAGCCAATATGAAGGCGGGAGAGGGGAAAGTGCAGCTTCCGCTTTTAAAATGCATTTTGCTCGGACTGATGGCAGGTGCGTTTATTGCATTTGGCGGAGCAACAAGCAGCGCAGCAATTCATAATATATCCAATCAGGGCGTAGCCAAGGCTCTTGCAGGAGCAATCTTCCCTGTAGGACTTATGATGATCGTATTTGTAGGTGGCGAGTTATTTACCGGCGACTGCCTTATGATTGCAGGTGTTGTAGATAAGAGATTTTCTGCATTACAGATGATCAAGACACTGATCATAGTATGGCTCAGCAATATGGCAGGTGCTATTTTGATCGCAACATTAGTATATTATAGTGGCTTACTGGATTATACCAGTGGAGCACTTGGAGCTTTTACCATTAAGGTAGCATATGGAAAATGTACAATTACACCTTTTAGGGCAATCTGTTCCGGTATTTTATGTAATATACTTGTATGTATTGCCGTATTAATGGCTACAGCAGCCAGGGATATTGCAGGTAAGGTATGGGCTATTTTCTTCCCAATCTGCGCATTTGTAGTCGGAGGATGGGAACACTGTGTTGCAAATATGTTCTATATCCCTGCGGGTATTATTGCTGCAACCAATGATACATATGTAGCAAAGGCAGAAGAATTATATGGAATTACTGCTGCACAGATCAGCGCAAGTGTTAATGTAGGTGGATTTATCTCTAACCTGATTCCTGTTACAATTGGAAATATCCTCGGAGGAATGGTATTCGTAGCATTACCATTGTATGTGATTCATAAAAAGAAAGCATAAGCTATTTGAGAAACAAGAAGTTTGCAGACTATAGTAAGGTGTGATTATTAACATGAATGATAGACTAACTAAAAATGACATTAAGAAAATGGAAGAGGAAATAGAACATCGTAAGCTCGTTGTAAGAAAAGAAGCTCTTGAAGATGTTAAGGAAGCCAGAGCTCAGGGAGATCTGAGTGAGAACTTTGAGTATAAAGCTGCAAAACGCTTCAAGAATCAGAATGAGAGCCGCATCCGCTATCTGGAGAAGATGATCAAGACAGCACAGATCATCGAAGATGATTCCAAAGAGGACGAAGTGGGACTTAATAAAACTGTTGAAGTCGAATTTGTAGAGGATGGTACAGTTGAAAAGTATCGTCTGGTGACTACTGTTCGTAATAATCCATTAGAAGGACTGATCAGTATAGAGTCTCCGATTGCCAAGGCTTTGATGGGGCATAAGGCTGGAGAACAGGTACATGTTCAGGTCAACGACAGCTTTGGTTATGAAGTCATAATAAAGAGCATTGAAAATACACCGGATGATGATTCCATAGAGATTAGGAAATTTTAAAAAATATGGCAGCAATGAATTTAATTAATGTAGAAAATATAACAAAGTCCTATACAGACAGCCTTTTGTTTGATGAAGCGTCTTTCACAGTAGATGAACAGGAGAAGGTTGGTATTATCGGTATTAACGGAACCGGCAAGACAACACTGCTTCGTATGATCGTTGGATTGGAGACACCGGAAAAGGGCACAATTACCAGGGCAAATCATATTGTAATAAGATATCTGCCGCAGCATCCCTCTTTTCGTGAGCATTCTACTGTATTGGAAGCAGTTATGGAAGGTAATCTCAGACATGATAATGAATGGTCTCTGGAGAGTGAAGCCAAGACTATGCTGCAAAAGCTGGGAATTACGGACTATGATCAGATCGTGGACAATATGTCTGGTGGACAGCGTAAGAGAATTGCACTGGCAAATACCCTGTTGGCAAAGGCAGATGTACTGGTCCTGGACGAGCCTACGAACCACCTGGATTCTTCTATGGCAGACTGGCTGGAGGAGTATCTGAAAAATTTCAGAGGCGCTGTTATCATGGTAACACATGATCGTTATTTTCTGGATAGCGTGTCCAATCGAATTGTAGAGATTGACAAAGGTAAGACATACAGTTATCAGACGAACTACTCCGGATTTTTACAGTTAAAGGCACAGAGAGAAGAAATGCAGGCGGCAACAGAGCGTAAGAGACAGAGCATTCTCCGAGTGGAAATCGAATGGATGCAGCGTGGTGCAAGAGCACGTTCTACCAAGCAGAAAGCGCATATTCAGCGCTATGAAGAACTGGCTGCACAGAAAGGTCCTGCACAGGAAGAGGCACTGGATATCAGTTCTGTAACGACCAGAATGGGCAAGACGACTGTTGAACTGCGCCATCTGTGCAAGTCATATGGTGATAAGGTACTTCTGAATGATTTCACTTATATTTTCCTGAAAAATGACAGAATTGGATTCATTGGTGAGAACGGCTGCGGTAAATCTACTCTGATGAAAATTATCTGTGGTATGGAACAGCCGGACTCTGGAGAAGTCGTTACAGGACAGACTATCAAAATCGGATATTATGCACAGGAGATCAGAACGGATAAGGAAGCAGGACTTGCCTATATGGCACCTGACATGCGTGTCATTGATTATATTCGTAATACAGCAGAATATGTGCAGACAGTGGATGGCTCTGTGTCAGCATCTGTTATGCTGGAGCGATTCCTGTTCCCGCCTGAGAAGCAGTATGCGCCCTTGGGCAAGTTATCAGGTGGAGAGAAACGTAGACTGAATCTTTTGAGAGTTTTGATGGAAGCTCCCAATGTATTGATTCTGGACGAGCCTACGAATGATCTGGATATTCGTACATTGACGATTCTGGAGGATTATCTGGATCATTTTGATGGTATTGTGATTACGGTGTCCCATGACCGTTATTTCCTTGACAGAACGGTCAGACGTATCTTTGCTTTTGAAGGCAATGGAGTCATCAGACAATATGAGGGCGGTTATACAGATTATCAGGCGAAAGTACAGGAAGAAAATGGCGTAGATGCTATATCTTATGAAGAAAAGACAACAGAAAAGAGTAATGAGCCAAAGAATCTTAAAACTGTTAAGAACCGTCAGGATAAATTAAAATTCACATATAAAGAACAAAGAGAATATGAGACAATAGATGATGATATTGCTGCCCTGGAAGAAAAGATAGAGAAGCTGGAACAGGATATTGTTACAAATGCCAGAGATTTTGTGAAATTGAATGAGCTGACCAAAGAGAAAGAGACTACGCAGGCTCTTCTGGATGAAAAGATGGATCGCTGGGTATATTTACAGGATCTGGCAGAAAGAATAGAGCAGCAGAATCACTGAATCTTTGGAAACAGTGATTCGAAATCTGATGGTATATTCTGAGTAAAGGACAGTGCTTTGCCACTGATCGGATGGGTAAATTCCAGACGATAGGAGTGTAGAGCCTGTCTTTTTATGTGCTTATAATTAGGGTTATACAGAAAATCTCCAGGGAGAGGATGACCGATTGCTTTCATATGTACACGGATCTGGTGAGTACGACCTGTTTCAAGCTGAATCTGTACCAGTGAGTATTCACATCCATCCAGACAGGTTGTAGAGACTCTGCGATAATGTGTGATTGCGCGTTCTCCACGTGAAGAGTCAATACAACGTTCAATAATAGAATCCTCTTTTCTGGCAATGGGAAGGTCTATAGTGCCTTCTTCGGGGATGATTCCCTCTACAATAGCCAGATAAGTGCGGTGAATCTCTCTTGCCTGCTGTTGCAGTGACAAGCCTGCGGCACTCAGCATATTCTTGGCAATCAGAACAAGACCGGAAGTATCACGGTCAAGACGGTTGACACAGCGAAATACAAGCTGGTTATGATAATGCCAGGCACAATAGTTGGCAAGCGTATCTTCATAGTGTCCAAGAGAAGGGTGAACTGGCAGATCTGCCGGCTTATTCATAACCAGAATATCCTCATCTTCATATACAACCATAGACATAAAAGCTTCCTCGGATATCTCCGTGGCAGGAATACCTGTGGAACCATCATGATCCTGAATGCGAACAGTGAGAATATCTCCCGTATGCAGGATAGAATTCACATAGCACCAGACACCATTAAGCAGAATCCCTTCCTGCGTTTTCTTCAAATGTATCAGGAGAGGCTGGGAATAACCGTGATGACGAAGGTATTCCCCTACATTCTGACCATCATCGGCTACTGCAATCGTATAGTTGAGAGTTCTGTCCATAGTGCATTTATCCTTTCTTGTTCCAAGTCTTGTATAGTATAACTGATTCTACATAGAAATGCCAGTTTATAAATTCTTTATATTTCTTACAGTTGACTATGAAATGAATTAGAGGTAAACTGTTCATAGACTAACAGTTTGATGTACAACAATTCACTATCAAACAGTTTGCCAGCAAACATAATTGTATGCAGTTCATGTCAAACTACAGAAAGAGGGGTGACTATGGAAGAGAAAAATGGTCCCAACAGGGCAATAGGTCATGTGATCCGAAGGATGCAGCAGGATTTCAACCGGTGTTTTATGAAAGAAGGTACAGCGGCAGGAATAGATGAGGCAACCCAGATGAATGGCTGGATCATGGCATACCTCTATTTTCACAAGGATCAGCCAGTCTATCAGAAAACGATAGAATCTACCTTTGGAGTGAACCGGTCAACCGTGACCAGTATCGTGAAGGTCATGGAGAAGAAGGGCTACATAGAACGTGAAAATGTACCCGGTGATGCCAGATTGAAGAGACTTATCCTGACTCCACTCGGTGAAGAAATGCATTTCAAGACGAAACAGACTCTGGATTCTCTGGAATTACAGATCAGAAAGGATCTGACAGAAGAGGAGATAGAGATTTTTTTTACTGTTTCGGATAAGATTCGTAAGAATCTTGGTGAAAAAGAGGAGTGTATACACAAAAGAATCAAAGATTAATTGTGAAAGGAAGAAAATATTATGCTGAAAGTATTAGGCGCACAGATCAAGGAATTTAAAAAAGATTCCCTTATGACGCCCGTTTTCATGATTCTTGAAGTTATCATGGAAATGATCATCCCGCTTTTGATGGCATCTATTATTGATGACGGTGTTAATGCGGGCAATATGAACCATATATATAAAGTTGGCGCATATATGGTAGTCGCTGCTATCATTGGCTTATGGGCAGGTATGATGGGAGCGAAATATGGTGCGAGAGCATCAACAGGTTTTGCCAGAAATTTAAGAAAGGCAATGTTTGAGAATATCCAGACATTCTCTTTCTCAAACATTGATAAATATTCTACATCCAGTCTGATTACCAGATTGACAACAGATGTAACGAATCTGCAGAATGCATATCAGATGCTGTTGCGTATGGCAATGAGAGCGCCGGCATCCATGATTATTGCGATGATTATGGCTTTTTCCATCAATGCGAAGCTGGCAAGTACTTACTTAATCGCAGTTATATTCCTGGGTGCATGTATCGCAATGATCATTCCCAGAGCTACGAAGTATTTCAGACAGGTATTTGAGAAGTATGATGATCTGAATGCCAGTGTGCAGGAGAATGTATCTGCAATCCGTGTAGTAAAGGCATACGTAAGAGAAGATTATGAGAAAGAGAAATTCTCCAAGGCGAACCAGAACATTTATAATATGTTCCTGCGTGCTGAGAAGCTTGTTGTTATCAACATGCCTTTGATGCAGTTCACGGTTTATGCATGTATTCTGATTATTTCCTGGCTTGGTGCCAAGATGATCGTTGCAGGTGGTCTTACCACTGGTGAAATGATGAGTCTTTTGACCTACTGCATGAACATCCTGATGAGCCTGATGATGGTATCCATGATCTTCGTTATGCTGACCATGAGTTACGCCAGTGCAAAGCGTATTGCTGAAGTATTACAGGAAAAGACAGACCTTACCAATCCTGAGAACCCTGTTGAAGAAGTACCAGATGGAAGCATTGTGTTCAAAAATGTAGATTTCGCATATAAAAATGGCAGTAAACCGGTGCTCAAAAATATCAATCTTGATATTAAATCGGGTGAAACCATTGGTATTATCGGTGGTACAGGTAGTGCCAAGTCCAGTCTTGTCAATCTGATCAGCCGTCTGTATGATGTAACATCAGGTGAACTCTTGGTTGGCGGACGCAATGTAAAAGAATACGATATGGAATCCCTTAGAAATCAGGTTTCTGTAGTATTACAGAAGAATGTACTTTTCAGTGGTTCTATTCTTGATAATCTGCGTTGGGGCGATAAAAACGCAACAGAAGCAGAATGTATCAGAGCCTGCGAATTGGCATGTGCTGATGAATTTATCCAGAAAATGCCGGATAAATATAATACACATATTGAACAGGGCGGCTCCAATGTATCAGGTGGACAGAAACAGAGACTGTGTATTGCCAGAGCTTTGTTAAAGAAACCTAAGATATTGATTCTGGATGACAGTACCAGTGCTGTCGATACAGCAACAGATGCAAAAATCAGAAAGGCTTTTGCAGAAGAGATTCCAGATACAACCAAGCTTATCATTGCACAGAGAATCAGCAGTGTACAGCATGCAGACAGAATTGTTGTTATGGATAATGGTGAAATTTCTGATTTTGGTACACATGATGAACTGCTTGCAAGAAGTGAGATTTACAGAGATGTATATGAATCACAGACAGGCGGCAGTGGAGATTTTGATGAGGATGGAGGTGACAGATAATGGCAGAGAATGCAAAACCAATGAATGGACCGGGCGGAAGACGAGGACCAAGGGGACCCAAGCCTAAGGTAGAGAATCCCGGCAAGCTTTTCAAACGTTTGATGGGATATATTTTCAAGAGTTATACACCACATGTCATTATTGTTGTCATTTGTATTTTTATAGGTGTGTTTGCAAGTATTCAGGGAACACTGTTCATGCAGACGCTGATTGATTCCTATATCATGCCTTTGATTGGACAGGAGAATCCTGATTTCTCAGGCTTGTGGAGTGCAATTGTACGAGTAGGCTGCTTCTATGCAATCGGTGCTTTGGCTGGTTATGCATATAACCGAATCATGGTCAATGTCAGTCAGGGTACACTAAGAAATATCAGAAATGATATGTTTGGCAAGATGGAATCCCTGCCTATTAAGTATTTTGATACCCATGCACATGGCGATATCATGTCATGCTATACAAACGATATTGATACATTAAGACAGATGATCAGCCAGAGTATGCCACAGCTCTTAAACAGTGCCATTACGATTGTCAGCGTATTTTTCAGTATGTTATTCCTGAGCTGGCCTTTGACAATCGTTACATTGATTATGGTATCGTTAATGTTGTATGTAACGAAGAAGGCAGCCGGAGCATCCAGTAAATACTTCATCAAACAACAGCAGGCGCTGGGCTCAGTGAATGG